>NZ_SMKJ01000240.1:0-11129 GCF_004348615.1 Micromonospora sp. KC207 | reverse complement strand
AAGGGCCCCCGCTCGGCGGGGGCCCTTCGCGCGAGCGCGTCAGCCGTTGGCGGCGACGTCCTCCACCAGGTGCACGAGGGTACGCACCGGCACACCCGTGCCGCCCTTGGTCCAGTACCCGGTCGCCTCGCCCGAGTGGTAACTGGGGCCGGCGATGTCGATGTGCGCCCAGGCCACCTCGTCGGTGACGAACTCGCGCAGGAACACCCCGCCCTGCAACATGTGCCCCGCCCGGTCCATCCCGGCGTTGACCTGGGAGATGTCGGCGACGTCGGAGTCCATGCCCTTGCGTACCTCGTCCGGCAGCGGCATCGGCCAGGCCGGCTCGCCGACCGCGTCGCCGGCCGCCCGGACCCGCTCGCACAGCTCCGGGGTGCCCATCACGCCGGCGACCCGCTTGCCCAGCGAGATCACCTGCCCGCCGGTGAGGGTCGACGTCTCGAACAGGTAGTCGGCGCCGTCCTCGCAGGCCCGCGCCATGGCGTCGCCCAGGATCATCCGGCCCTCGGCGTCGGTGTTGAGCACCTCCACCCTCTTGCCGTTGTACATGGTGATCACGTCGCCCGGCCGGTAGCTCGTGCCCGACGGCATGTTCTCGGCCATCGGCAGGTACGCCGTCACCGTCACCGACGGCTTCAGCGCGGCGATCGCCAGCATGGCCGCGCCGACCGCCGCCGCGCCGCCCATGTCGGACTTCATCTCCCACATGCCCTGTGCCGGCTTGATCGAGATACCGCCGGTGTCGAAGGTGATGCCCTTGCCGACCAGCGCCACCCGCTTGCCACTGCCTCCGGCCTCCGGCGTGTAGGTGAGCTTGACCAGGCGCGGCGGGGCCTCCGACCCCTGCCCGACGGCCAGGATGCCGCCGTAGCCGCCGGCCGTCAGGGCCGCCTCGTCGAGCACCTCGACGTCGAGCCCGGCCGCGCGGGCCGCCTCCGCCACCGCGTCGGCGAACGCCGGCGGGCGCAGCAGATTCGGGGCGGCGTTCACCCAGTCGCGGGTCAGCCGGACCGCGCCGGCCACCGCGTGCGCCCTCTCGATCTCGGCTCGGGCGCCCGCGTCGCCGGCCTCCGGCACCGCGATGAGCACCTCGGCGACCGGCTCCCGCCGGGCCGGCTGCGGGCGGGTCTTGTACCCGGCGAACCGGTACCCGCCGAGCAGCGCGCCCTCGGCCACGGCGCGCAGGGCGTCGGCGGCGTCAGCGTCGTCGGGCAGCGGCAGGCTCAGCGCCACCCGGCGGGCCCCCGCCAGGGCCCGGACCGCCGAGCCGGCGGCCCGGCGCAGCGTCTCCGGTGCCGGTGCGGCCCCGGTCGGCTCGGGGCCGAGGCCGACCGCCGCGACGACCGGGGCGGTGACGGTGCCCAACGTGGCCAGCTTGATCACCTCGCCCGGGGCGCCGGTCGCGCCGAGCAGCGCCAGCGTCTCGGTAAGCTTGCCGTCGAAGGCGGCGGCGATGCTCTCGGCACCGCTGGCGAGCAGCAGTGCCCGGGCGGGGCTACCGGCGGCATCCTGCTCACCGGTCTGGCTGTGCAGGCCGATCACGATCGCGTCGACGGCGAGCTCGGCGGGGTCGGTGTCGACCAGGCTGAGGGTGGTGCTGGGCGATGTCACTGAAGCTACTCCGGGCGGGCCGGGCCGATCGCGTCGTCGCGTACCGGCGGTGAAGGTCTCCGGCGGCAACCTACCCGCCGGACGGTGGGCTGTCCCGCCGAACTCGGCCGACGGGGTCCCGCCGATGCTAACCAGCCGTTCAGCTACCGGTAAGTTGCCACCCATGACCGACGCGACCTCCGACGCCGCCGCGACCCGGCTTCGCCGTTCTCCGCTGCACGAGCGGCACACCGCCCTCGGCGCCAAGTTCGCCCCGTTCGGTGGCTGGGAGATGCCCCTGGAGTACGCCGGCGGCGGGGTGCTCAGGGAGCACACGGCGGTCCGTACCGGGGTCGGGGTGTTCGACGTGTCGCACCTGGGCAAGGCGCGGGTCACCGGCTCCGGCGCGGCCGAATTCGTCAACGTCTGCCTGAGCAACGACCTCGGCCGGATCGGCCCCGGCCAGGCGCAGTACACCCTCTGCTGCGACGATGCCACCGGCGGCGTGGTGGACGACATCATCGCCTACCTGCACGCCGACGACCACGTGTTCCTCGTCCCGAACGCCGCGAACACCGCCGAGGTGGTGCGCCGGCTGCGCGCCGCCGCCCCGGAGCGGGTCGTCGTCACCGACGAGCACGAGGAGCACGCCGTCCTCGCCGTGCAGGGTCCGCGCTCGGCCGAACTGCTCGGCGCGCTGGGCCTGCCCACCGACCACGACTACATGAGCTTCCGCACCGGCACCCTCGCCGGTGCCGAGCTGACCGTCTGCCGCACCGGCTACACGGGCGAGCTGGGCTACGAGCTGGTGGTGCCGGCAGGGCACGCCGTCGCGGCCTGGGACGCGTTGGCCGCCGCGGGCGAGGCGTACGAGCTGCGGGCCTGCGGGCTGGCCGCGCGGGACACCCTGCGCACCGAGATGGGCTACCCGCTGCACGGGCAGGACCTGTCGCCGGAGATCACTCCCGTGCAGGCCCGCTCGGGCTGGGCCGTCGGCTGGAACAAGCCGGCGTTCTGGGGCCGCGACGCGCTGCGCGCCGAGAAGGCGGCCGGCCCCGCGCGTACGCTGCGCGGCCTGACGGCCGTCGACCGGGCGATCCCGCGCCCCGGCATGAAGCTGTACGTCGGGGACGCCTGCGTCGGCACGGTCACCAGCGGCACCTTCAGCCCGACGAGGAAGCAGGGCATCGCCCTGGCCCTGGTCGACACGGCCGCCGACCTCGCCGAGGGTGACACGGTGGAGGTCGACATCCGCGGCCGACGCGCCGCCCTGCTGCTGACCCGCCCCCCTTTCGTGACTCCCTCCGTCCGCTGACCCCATCTGACGGGGTGATCAAGAGGTTTGCGTCAGCGGGTGGCCTGACCCTGACGCAAGCTTCTTGATCAACTTGACGAGGTGGGGGGTTCGCCGGCGTCCAGGACGGCCTGGGTCCAGCCGCCCTCGATGACGCCCGAGCCGCCCAGGACGGCCCAGTCGACGACGTCCGCCGTCTCGACCACCACCGGGGCGCCGATGCGGACCCCCGGGTCGGTGCTGGCGTCGCTGGCGCTGGCGCCGACGATCCGTTCCGGGGTGTCCCACGAGGTCACGCCCGCCCAGACGTACTCGGGGCCCTCGTCGCCCGGCAGGCCGTACTTGATCACGAGCTGCGACCGGGCCGGGAGCCGGCCGGCCAGGAACCGGGCCCGGACGTCGTCCAGGCCGGCCCGGGCGGTGGCGACCGCCCGGCTCATCGCGTCGCCCGGACGGGCGTAGCGCACGTCCGGCGCGATGCCGTCGAACAGGGTGGCGCAGGCCGCCGCGAAGTACCGCCCGTCCGGGCCCGGGTGCCCCGGCGGCGGGCGCAGGCTCAGGAACGAGTCGGCCTCCGGATCGGTGGCCGGGTCCAGCTCCAGCCGCAGCAGCACCGGCGCCGTCGCCCCGTGCTGCTCCGGGTTGCCGTACGCGACCGCGATGTCGTGCCCGGTGACGGTGGCGAGCACCGGGAGCTGCACGAATGCCGGCACTTCGTCGCCGGTCAGCCCGTCGGTCCAGGCCCGCAGCAGGCGGCGGGCGGCCCCGGTGAGCACCGCGCCCCAGGCCCGGGTGAGGTGGTCGGGCACCCCCTGGGTCTGCAACTCCAACAGCCCGAAACGGCGCAGTCCCTTCGTGGTGAACCACAGCCCCTCGGCGTCGGAGGAGTACGGCACCAGCACCCAGTCGACCAGCCGGATCCGCCCCTGCTCGTCGGGCAGCGAGCGCAGCGCTGCGGCCGGGTCGAGGAACTGGAGGCCGAAGACATCCACCACGTCCGTGTCCGCGCTCTCGGCGACGGCGGCGGCGACCGCCCGCGCCGCCCACTCGTGCGCGGGCGGCCAGCCCGGCCGGTACTCCGCCTGCACCACCACCAGATGGGTGGCGGCGGCGAGCCGGGAGAGCTGCGCCTCGGTCGCCCCGAACGCGGTGAGCAGGTCCGGCGGCAGCGCGGGAAACTCGGCGACCGGCCGGGTGTCCACGCTCATCAGCGGGCTGCCCAGCATCTGCGTGGCCAGCCCGTGCACCGGCTCGGCGAGCCGTCCGGCCAGCGCCCGCACGGCGGTCTTCGCGCCGACCCTCGGCAACCCCACCATCGGCACCAGATAGGTGGCGGTGAGCGACTCGGGGACCGGGACGGGCAGGAAATCGTCGGTGATGAGCATGTGGTCCCCTGTCTACCCCAGGCCGGCCTGTCGCCCGAAACGCTACCCGCCCGGCCGCGTCCGGATCAGCGGGTCGACGCCAGCCCCAGGTATACCAGCGTGGTGACCACCTCCACGGCGGCCCCGAGCACGTCGCCGGTGATGCCGCCGAGGCGGCGTACCGCGTGGCGCAGCAGCAGCACCGCGACGGCGAGCGCGGCGAGCACGGCGACCGGCCCCTGCCACGGGCGGCCCGGCACGGCGGCGACCGCGACGAGCGCGACGGCGGCCGTGCCGACCACCGCCGCTACCGGGCCGACGGTGCCCGCGACAAGCGCGCCGAGCCCGTCCGGCCGGGCCGCCGGCACGCCGCGCCGGCAGGCCAGGGTGACGCCGAGCCGCCCGGCCGCCGTAGCCGCCACCATGGCCGCGAGCGCCGCCGGCCCCGACCGGGTTGCCAGCTCCGCGAGCGCCGCGGCCTGCACCAGGAGTACGACCACCAGCGCGGTCACCCCGAACGGCCCCACGTCGGGCTTCTTCATGATCTCCAGTGCGGCGGCCCCCCGCCGGTACGACCCCAGCGCGTCGACGGTGTCGGCGAGCCCGTCCAGGTGCAGTCCCCGGGTGAGCAACGCGCCCGCCCCGACCGTCACCGCCGCGGCGACCAGCGGTGGTGCGACGGCACCGAGGAGCAGCAGCACCCCGGCCAGCGCCGCCCCGAGCAGGGCCCCGACCGCCGGGGCGAGCGCCATCGCGGTGCCCGCCGTGGCGCGGTCCACCCGGCCGGCGCGTACCGGCAGGACGGTGAACGTGGTGAGCGCCAGCCGGATCCCGTCGCCGGCACGTCCCCCGCCGCTCGTCGCGCCGTCGCCGGTGCGCCCCCCACCCGGCGCGGCGTCGCCCGGGTGGGGCTCAGCCGGCACGCCGTCCGGCCGGGTCCGGCTCGGTCGGCTCGGTGGGCGCGGTTGGCTCGGTGGGCGCGGTCGGCTCGGTCGGCTCGGTCGGCTCGGTCGGCTCGGCGGGCTCGGTCGGCTCGGTGGTGGCCGGTCCCGGGCCGGCCGGCTCCGGCTCGACGAACTCCGACCAGTCCGCCTCGCCGTCCCGACCCCCGTCGCCCGGGTTCGCGGCGTCGCCCGGGTTCGGTCGGCCGGGCAGTGCGGCGGCCAGCGACAGCACCGAGCGCAGCAGCGGCAGCGCGGCCAGCGCGTTCGCCCCCTCGCCGAGGTCGAGCCGCAGGTCCAGCAGGGGGGTGAGGCCCAGCACGTCGGCGGCGAGCCGGACCGCCGGGTGACCGCCGTGGTCGGCGAGCAGGCACCAGTGCCGGGCCTGCCCGGCCAGGTCCCGGCTGATCATTCCGGCGGCGAGGCCGACCGGACCGTCCAGCAGCACCGGGATCCGGCGGGCGGTCGCGCCGAGCAGCACGCCGGTGGCCACCGCGATGTCCCCGCCGCCCAGCTCGGCCAGCACGTCCTTGGCATCGCGGGGCGAGCGTCGGGTGCGGTGCAACGCGTCCCGGACCGCGGCGCAGCGCCGCATCCACGCCGCGTCGTCGAGTTCGCCGGCCGCCGTCACCACCCGGGCGAGCACGGCGGGTGGCTCCGCGCCCGCGGTGGCCGCGAGCACCGCCGCGGCGGCGGTGTCGGTGCCGGCCCCGCATGCCGCCAGCACCAGCAGCCGTACGCCCGCCTCGCCGGCCTCCTCGGCCAACCGCCAGCCGTACCTCAGGGCCTGCTCCACCTGCTCGTGGTCCAGGGCGGGCAGATCCTCGATCGGCTCGGCGGCCGGCGCCTCCACGACCTGTAGGCTCGCGCCGCTCTCGGCGGCCAGCCGGGCCAGCGCACCCTGCCCGGCGCGGGCCTGCGCCGCCCGCCGGGCCGACTCCCCGGTCGGCGACCCGACGGCCGCCCCGCCGGCGTGGTCGCCGTGCAGCAGCAGCACCCGTACGTTGTCCCACGGCACCGGGGTAGGGGTGCCCTGGGTGGCGGCGGCGAAGCCGACGACCCGTTCCAGCACGCCCAACCCGGCGCCGGGCACGTCCAGGGTGGCGAGCCGTTCCACGGCCTGCGGCCCGGCGTGCTCGTCGGGCATCGGCAGCTCCATGCCCGGCTGGATGACCAGGCCGGTGGCGACCACCGGCAGCACCATGGTCGGCGCGGCCCACGGGGCGCCCGCCGGCTCCGGCGAGGCAGTCGGGGTCAACACGTCGGGCAGCGCGGCGGCCCGGTCACCGCCGGCCACGGGCACGGCCCCGTCCGTCACCGGCACGGCCGCGACCGCCTCCGGGTTCGGGAGCCTCCCGGGGCCGGCGGTCGGCTGGGCGGCGGCGGTCTTGAGCCAGCACGCCTGGCCGGCGACCACCAGGACCACCGCGTCGCACGCGTCGGCGACCGCCCGGTTGGCCGCGCCGAGGGCGTCGGTGAACGCCCGGCCCAGCGGGGTGGTCGGCACCAGCGACAGCCCCACCTCGGGGCTGACCAGCACCACCCGGGCCGGGCTGTCCCGCACCGCCTCGGCGAGCTCGGCGATTGTCGCCGTGTCGTCCGCCGGCTGGTGGGCCGGGTCGAGCAGCACGGTCACCCAGCCGCCGAGGTCGTCGACGAGCAGCGTCTCGTTCGGCCCGGCCGAGGCGACGACGTCGGCCAGCCGGCGCGGATCGTCGGCGGTCTCCTCGGTGGTCCAGCCGCCCGGCCGCCGGCTGCGGTGCGCCCGCAGGCGGGCCGCCCACTCGGCGTCCTCCGGGTCGCCGGCCGCCGAGGTCGCCACATACCGGACCGTGGGCGCGTCGGCGACCAGGGACTCCGCGAACTCGGACTTGCCGGAGCGGATCCCGCCGAGCACCAGGACCGTGTTCCACCCGTCAACGGACATGCCCCGTACCTTAAGGCCGTTGGAGACCGCGCCGCCGGTCGGCCCGCGCCGGTGGCCGCAGGCTCGTCTCCCCGTCGCGTCGGTGCCGGCGTCACCGGTACGGGCGGCCTGCCCCGGTCGGGCCGGCGGTGGTCCCGGGGCGGAGCGGCGGGCCGTCGGGCACAGGGCCGACTACGCTTGCGGGGGTTCGTCCCCAGGGGGACTTCAGCGGCGAGGGGAGACGCGGCATGGCGTGGAGCTGGCGGTACGAGGGCGCGAACGGTGCGGCGGCCGAGGGGCCGGCGGAGACGTTCGGAAGCCAGGCGGACGCCGAGTCATGGATCGGCCAGACCTGGCGGGAGCTCGCGGCATCCGGCGTCACGACGGTCGTGCTCGTCGAGGACGACCGGGTGGAGTACCGGATGAGCCTCCAGTCCCCGGCCGAGTGATGACGCCGGGCCGCCCGGGCGGCGGCGAGCCGCTGGTGCTCGGGGTGCCCCGGGCGGCCTTCCGGCCCAGCCCGGTGTTCCTGGCGCTGGTCGCGCTCTTCGCGGCCAGCGGCGTCCTGGCCTGGAACCGGTTCGGCAACGTCCGGTTCGACGTGTTCCTCTTCGTCGTCTCGGGCTGGCTGGTCTCGCTCTGCCTGCACGAGTACGCCCACGCGGTGGTCGCGTACCGGGCCGGGGACACCGACATCGCCCACCGTGGCTACCTGACGCTCAACCCGTTGAAGTACACCCACCCGCTGCTGTCCATCGTGCTGCCCGTGGTGGTGGTGCTGCTCGGCGGCATCGGCCTGCCCGGCGGCGCGGTGTGGGTCGACCGGCACGCCATCCCCGGGCGGCTGCGGCACACCCTGGTCAGCCTCGCCGGCCCGGCCACCAACGTCCTGTTCACCCTGGCGCTGGTGGCGGTGCTGCGGGTCGGGTTCGGCGGCGGTGGGTCGGTGGAGTTCTGGGCGGGCGTGGCGCTGCTGGCTTTCCTCCAGCTCACCGCCAGCGTGCTGAATCTGC
The DNA here is from genome assembly GCF_004348615.1 of Micromonospora sp. KC207. Classification (NCBI taxonomy): domain Bacteria; kingdom Bacillati; phylum Actinomycetota; class Actinomycetes; order Micromonosporales; family Micromonosporaceae; genus Micromonospora; species Micromonospora sp. KC207. Next base: position 3,021 of record NZ_SMKJ01000240.1, on the reverse strand, counting down.
TGCCGGTGCCCGGCCTGGACGGCGGCAACATGATCCAACCGTGGCTGAACCCGCAGTGGCGGCGGATGTACGACCTGTTCGCCCCGTTCGGGTTCATCCTGCTCTTCGCGCTGCTGTGGAACCCACGCATCGGTGGCTGGTTCTTCGACGCCGTCTTCGCCGTGGCGAACCTGCTCGGCCTGCCCCCGTGGCTCTACGCCGCCGGGTTCGACCTGATCCGCTTCTGGCAGGACTGACTGTGAGCATGGCGGGGTGGCGCCGGTGGGCCGGCGCGCGGCTGATCCGCTTCCGGCGCCGGTCGGCGGGCCCCGATCCGTTCGGCGCGCGGCTGATCCGCTTCCGGTAGGCCCGGTCCGGCCGGCGCGACGCGCCGGCCGGACCGGGACGGGTCACGGCCGCTGGGCCGGGGACTGCGTCTTCGCCGGGTCCCGCTCGGTGATCGGGTCGACGATGTCGTCGATCGCCTTGAGCAGGTCGGCGTCGAGCTTCACCCCGGCGGCCTTGACGTTGTCGTGCACCTGGTCGGGGCGGGACGCGCCGATGATCGCCGAGGAGACGTTCGGGTTCTGCAACACCCAGGCGATCGCGAGCTGCGGCATGCTCAGCCCGGCCTGCTCGGCCAGCGGCTTGAGCTGCTGCACCCGGGTCAGCACCTCGTCGGTGAGGAACCGGGCGATGAAGTTCGCCCCGGACTTCTCGTCGGTGGCCCGGGAGCCGGCCGGCGGCGGCTGCCCCGGCAGGTACTTGCCCGACAGCACGCCCTGCGCCATCGGCGACCAGACGATCTGCCCCAGGCCCAGTTCCTCACTGGTCGGGACCACCTCTGTTTCGATGACCCGCCACAGCATCGAGTACTGCGGCTGGTTGGACACCAGCGGGATGCGAAGTTCCCGGGCGAGCTGGTGAGCCGCCCTGATCTCCGCCGCCGTCCACTCGGAGACGCCGATGTAGTGCGCCTTGCCGGAGTGCACGACGTCGGCGAACGCCTCCATCGTCTCCTCCAGCGGCGTGCTGTGGTCGTACCGGTGGGCCTGGTAGAGGTCCACGTAGTCGGTCTGCAACCGGCGCAGCGAGCCGTTGATCGACTCCATGATGTGCTTGCGGGACAGGCCCCGGTCGTTGCGACCCGGGCCGGTCGGCCAGTAGACCTTCGTGAAGATCTCCAGCCCCTCGCGGCGCTCGCCCTCCAGCGCCCGGCCGAGCACCTCCTCGGCCTTTGTGCCGGCGTACACGTCGGCGGTGTCGAAGGTGGTGATGCCCGTCTCCAGCGCGGCCCGGACGCAGGCGACCGCCGCGTCCTCCTCGACCTGCGACCCGTGGGTGATCCAGTTGCCGTACGAGATCTCGCTGACCAGCAGGCCCGAGCGGCCTAGGTGTCGGAATTCCATGGTCCGACCCTAGCCCGGCCCGATCACGGTCACCCGTCGGCGGGCTCCGGGGCCGGTCAGGTCAAAGCAGCGGGCTGGTGTCGGCGAGCAGGTGGTCGATCTGGTCGACCACCCGGTCCCGGCTCGGGTGCACGGGGTCGATCAGCGGTACGCCCCGCCGGTCCAGGGCCCCCCAGCGGCCGAAGCCGTCGCCGACCAGGTACGCCACCGGGTGCACGACCAGCGCCGGATACTTCGGGGCCACCACCATCTGGCCGGTGCGGTCCACCACCCCGCGCCGGCCGTTCAGCTCGACCACGGCCAGCCCCTCGTCGGTGAAGCCGTCCACGTAGCGGCCGTCGGCCAGGGCCGTGGTGAAACCGTGGTACCGGGTCGGCACCACCACCGTCCCGGTGCGGTCGACCGCACCCCAGCCGCCGGCGACGCGTACCGCCGCCACCCCGGCACGGAACGGCCGGACGTCGTCGAAGCCGGGCGGGATCACCACGATGTTGGACGTGTCGATCGCCATCCAGTTGCCGATGCCGTCGATCGACACCCAGGCCAGGCCGTCGGAGAACGAGCCGGCCGACCGGTAGCCGTTGTTGGCCTGGATCACAATGCGCCCCGAGTCGTCGATCAGCGCCCACCGGGTGCCCTCCGGTCGGCGTACCCAGGCCATTCCCTCCCGGAACGGTTGCACCTCGGCGTAGTCGGTGCCGATCACCAGGTTGCCGCCGGCGTCGGCGTAGCCCCACCGGTCCAGATCCTCGTCGTACGTGGGCACCGGTGGCCGGGGAGTGCGCAGGATCTCCTCGCGCCCACGCGGGTAGGGGCCGAAGCCGTCCCTTCTGGCCCGCGCGGCGACCGCGTCGAGCGCGACCCGGGTCCGGGCGAGCAGCTCCGGGTCGGCGGCCCGGCGCAGGTCAAGAGCCAGCTCGAAGTGGTGGCACGCCTCGATCAGCCGGCCCTGGTCGTAGCAGCAGCGGCCGGCGTGCTCGTGCAGGGCCGCGCGCAGCCGGTCGGGCAGCTCCGGCGAGTTCGCCTCCGCGAAGAGCCGGTCGGCTTCGGTGAACTCGCCCCGCCAGCGCAGCACGTGGGCCAGCCGTGCCCGCGCCAGCGCGGTCCGCCGCAACTCGCCCGTGGCCTCGGCGTACGTCAGCGCGAGCCGGGCGTCGTCGACCGCGTCCGCCAGGTCGCCGAGCAGGCGTGACACCACCGCCCGCAGGCTGAGCAGCCGGGCCCGGGACCGGTTGTCCAGGGCGGTGTCGAGTTTGGCGTTCAGCCCCTCCCGCACGGTGCGCAGCAGCTCCGAGTCGTCGGTCTCCTCGCGCAGGGTCTCCGGGTGCAGACGCCACCGCAGGGCCGCGAGCGTCTGCTCCGGGTCGGCCGGAACGGCCCGCCGTTTCTGGCCCGGCGGCGGCTCCGTCCCGGCGTCGGGCTGTGCGGGAATGCCGGACACGGGCTGTGCGGGTACGCCGGACACGGGCTGTGCGGGTACGCCGGACACGGGCTGTGCGGGTACGCCGGAGACCGGTGCGGCCGGAACTCCCGGGACGGGGTGTGCCGGGATTCCCGAGACCGGGCGGGCGGGCATCCCGGAGACCGGGCGGTCGGGTGGCGCGGAGACGGGGCGCGACTGCTCCGGCACCGG
>NZ_SMKJ01000023.1:0-39424 GCF_004348615.1 Micromonospora sp. KC207 | reverse complement strand
GTGGCCTCGTCGCCGCGGGCGAGTCGCATGGCGCGCTCGGCGTTCACCAGCGCGTGGCACGGGGCCTCCTGGTCGCCGCGGAGCGGGTTGCGGCACCGGCCGGTCCCGTCGGGCTGGTGGGCCTCGGCGACGTCGTACGCCAGCCGCCACAGCAGCCTGTCCGTCACGTCACTCGGCGGAACTGTGTCATGGCTGGGCCGGTGGCGCGTTGTGCCGGACACCCGGGAACCCCTCTCGTTGTCGCTACCCGTACAGGTTCACCGGCATTCCGGCTCGCTAAACCCACCCCGGGCAGGCGGTTGCTCACATCCCCCCGATTCTCGTCCCCCGGCGCAAATGCGGTTGCCGGCGTCGCCGACTCTGCTGTCCTGGCCATGAACCGTCGGCTTGCAGGGAGCACCGTCATGCCCGACTCGTCGAGGCCCCACCACGGCGCGGGCGACGGCCGACGCCCCGGACGCGCCCGGCAGTCCGCAGCGGGCCGGGCACCGGCCCTACCCGGCGACGCCCTGAGCCGCCGCCCGGCCCGACCACCGGATCGGGGGCGGGCCGGGCAGTCGGCACGGGGCGGACCGGGCGGTCAGTGCCGGCGGCGACCGTACTGTCATGGGCCCGCGCGGCATCCCGTCACGCGCTGGCCGGACGGCGGGTCAGCCGGCCGAGTGGGCGTACCGGGCGGCCCGCTCGGCGAGCCACAGCCAGCGGCGCTGCACCTCGCCGCTGGTCGCCGCGACCATGGCGAGGGCGTCGCCGCGCACGGCGCTCAGGGCCGCCGCGGTGGCCGCCGGGTCGTCGAGCAGGGCCGCGCCGTCGCGGAACGCCTCGGCCTCGGCCGCCCCGCCGAACCGGGGGGCCACCTCGTCGCGCCAGAAGTCCGCCCAGGCCAGCTCCGGGTCCCCGGAGAACCTGGCGTACGCCAGGTAGCTGATCTCGTTGGTCGGGTGGTACGCGGACGGCTCGGCGAAGATGGTCAGCCCGCGCATTCCGGCCGCGCCGCACCGGGTGGCCATGTCGGCGTACAGCTCGGGCACCCAGGAGTGGCGCTGCCGGTTCCACTGCGAACCGGCGTGGGTGCGCAGCACATTGGTCGTGTGCGGCAGCCGGCCGACGTGCTCGGCGGTCAGCCGGTCCCGGTTGTCGTACCAGAACCCCCGGTTGACGCAGTACTGGTACGCCACGTCGTCGGGCAGATCGGCCAGGGGCCGCTGGGCGTCCAGGTCGAAGATGTTGTCCCAGTAGACCTCGACGAGGTGGCGCAGCGGCACCCCGGCCGGGCCGGGCCGGCGGGCGGTCTCCAGCAGGGTCGGATAGACCGACCGCATCGCCTCGTACGACCAGGAGGTGCGCTCGCCGCCAGCGCGGCCCGCGCACCGGACGCAGGCGCAACTGCCGTAGTCGCCGGTCTCGAAGTTGATCCCGCCGATTGGCAGGGTGTCCAGCAGCCAGTCGATGGCGTCGCGGTGCCAGGCCAGGTTGTCCGGCTGGGACGGGCAGGCGGCCATCATGTACTCGCTGGCCGGGAAGTGCAGGTCGCCGAACTCGTCGATGGCGAAGCCGACCTTCTTTGGCAGCTCGGCGGCGAGGTCTGGGCGTCGGCGCAGCCAGGTGGCCAGGTTGTAGCGGTGCCGCCCGTCGAAATAGATCCCGCCGTAGGCGTTGATCCCGACCCCCGCGATGATCCGCACACCCCGGGCGTTGGCGTACTCGCACAGGTCGCGGGCCGCCTCGACGCCGCCGTGGGCGTCGCGCAGCAGCCCGTACACGACGATGCCGCCGATCCGTTCCCGGCTACAGAAGTCGACGAGCCGCCGGTAGTCGGAGCCGAACGTGTCGGCGGACTTCGCGTACGGGTTGAGCGCGCCGATCTCCTGCTGGCCGACCTGCCGCTCGTCCCAGTTGGTGGAGTGGTCCCAGGTCCACAGGGTGCGCAGCGGCAGCCCGGGGGCGGTGGCGGACGCGCCGACGGGCAGGCCGGCGGGGGTGGCCCGGCCGAGCAGGTCCCGGGCGGCGTACACCAGGCCGGCGAACGGGTCTCCGGTGAGCAGGATCTCGCCCCGCTCGGGCACGTCGACGCGGTGGCCGCCCTCGGGCAGCGCCCGGTCGACGACGAGGCGCACCGGCATGGCGTCCGGGCCGCCGTCGCCCCACGCCTCGCAGAGCAGCCCGGCGGCGTACGGCGCGTGCTCGGCCCCGAGCACCCGCACGCCGGGAACCCGGCGGTACGACGACATCATGTCCTCCTGAGGCTATGGCTCGTGGCGGCGAGGTAGTCGGCCACGTCGAGCGTGGTCCACAACCCGTGCCGCCAGTAGGGGTCCTGTTCCACGAGGGCGCGGGCGGCGGCCGGGTCGGCGGCCCGCAGCACCAGCACGGAGGCGGTCAGGTCGGCGCGCGCCCCGGCGACCAGGGCGGTGCCGTCGGCGAGCAGGGCGCGCACGTGCGCCAGGTGCGCGGCCCGGTGGGGTTCGCGCCGGACGGCGGCGTCGGCGGCGAAGGCGGCGGTGACCAGGTACGTCGACTCGAACCGCAGGGGCGCGTCCCCGTCCCGGGCCGGGCCGCTCACGCCTCGGCCCCGCTCACGCCTCGGCCCCGATCGCGCCGAGGAGCCGCCGCATGGCGACCCGGTAGACGGCCTGCGGGCGGCCCGCGCCGGTGCTGACGTGCACCCCGACCTCCTCGGCGAAGCCGGCCGCACGCAGGGCCTTGAGCAGCCGGCGGGCCGAGCGCGCCTCCACCCCGTACGCGTCGGCCAGCCCCCGGGCGGTGACCTGGTCCGGGTCCATCTGGTGCAGGGCCTCCAGCAGCCGGCGGGTGGACAACGGCCCGATCCGGAGCTGCTCGGAGACGCGCAGCACGCCCGGGGCGGTCTCCCGCAGCCGGGGACGCACGGCGGTCTCCCGGCTGGAGTAGACCTCCCCGTCGGGGAACACCACGTGGGTGTCGCCGCTGTGCCGGCCGAGCGCGAGGGCCTTGCGGGCGTTGTCCTCGGCTGCGGCGATCGTGGTGCCCGCGCCGAAGCCGACGGCGTGCTCGACGTCGACCCCGCGCAGGGTGAGCAGCGAGGCGTGCCCGTCCCGGTGCCGGGCGACGGCGCTCTCCACGGTGCCCCGGGTGGTGGTGATCACCATGGTCCGGTCGTCGACCGTGGCGAGCCGGCCGCGCATCCGCTCGGCGTGCTCCAGCAGCGCCTCCCGCACCCGCAGCCGCTGCCGCTCGGCCTGGTACGGGTCCTGCACCCGGTTCTTCGGCGCGCCGAGGTCGACCATCATCACGGCGATCTGGGTGGCCCGGGACTGGCGCACCTCGGCGGCGAGCCAGGCCCGGCGCAGCGCGTCGCGCACCGAGGCGCGGGTGTGCTCGACACGCCACACGGGCACCCCACTGTCGGCGAGGTCCCGATGGACCGCGCCGAGGCAGGTCAGGCATGCCTCGACCGCGCCGGAGGCGTACCGCTCGCGGTGGTACGCGGTAATCTCGTCGAGGCCGGCGAAGAGCAGGCCGGAGGTGTCGGCGATCGGCAGGATCTCCGTGGGCGGGGCGACCTCGATGTCGTAGTACGTCTCGCGGACGATCTCGGCCTCGATGGTGTCCACGCTGACCCGGGGCAGCTTCCCGCCGGTGGCCAGCAGCATCCGCGACAGGGTCCGGTACAGGTCGATGCCGGCGTGCGGAACGTAGTCGATCTCCGCCCGCAGGCCACCGGCCGCGCTGGCGAACGCGTACGGGATGCGGCCGGTGAACAGCAGCACCTGGCACACCTCGTCCAGCTCGCGGGCGAGGTCGGGTGCCTGCTCGGGCCGGGTGTAGGCGCGCGCGGTGACCGTCTCCGCGCGGCCCTCGCCCGCCGCCACCTCCTGCACGAGCCGGGTCGAGTCCTCCGGGCCGATGATCCCGATCACGATGCTGCCTCCACGTAGTGCGCCGCTGGCCTGGTGGGTGGTGTGCTCAGCCGGTGCAGACCGTGCCGGCGAGACCGGCGCTGACCGGGGACGCCAGCAGGACCAGCACCGAGGCGACGTCCTCGGGCCGACCCAGCGTGGCCTCGATCGCGGCGACCCGCCCGCCGTCGGTGCCGTTGGCCCGCGCCTCGTCCAGCGACCGCCGCATCAGCGGCGTGTCGATGTCCCCCGGGCAGAGCGCGTGCACGCGGATCCCCTGTGGACCAAGCTGTCGGGCCAGCGTGAGCGCCAGTCCGTGCAACCCTCCCTTACTCGCGCCGTAGGGTACCGAGCCGGAGCCGGTCTGCACGCCCGCCTTCGACCCGACCAGCACGAGCACCCCGCCGCCGGGGCTCAGGTGCCGGGCGGCGTGCTTGGCGACCAGGAACGGGCCGGTGAGGTTGACGGCGATGACCCGCGCCCACAGCTCGACCGGCACGTCGCGCACGTCCAGGCCCTGCCCGCGCATCACTCCCGCGACGTGCAGCACGGCGTCGATCCCGCCCAGCTCGGCGGCGGCCGCGTCGAGCGCCCCGGCGACCTCGTCCTCGACGGTGACGTCCACGCCCCGGGAGCAGGCCCTCGCTCCGGCGGCACGGGCCTGCGCGGCGGCGGAGTCCGCGCCTGCGGAGTCGGCGTCGAGCACGGCGACCGCCGCGCCGGCCCCAGCGGCGGCCCACACGGTGGCCCGGCCGATGCCGGACGCGCCGCCGACGACGACCACTCGCCGGCCGGCCAGCAGGCCGACGGGCGCGGTGCCGCCGGGCGCGCCCGGACCGGCCGGCGGGTGGTCGTCGCCGGGATTCGGGCCGGCCGGCAGGACGCTGTCGCTCACGCGCGGACCGTCCGGCGCACCGCGTCGGCCACCGTCGCCGCCTCGGGCACCACGACGGCCTGGAGGGCGGGCGCGGCGGGCATCGGCACGTCCGGGGCGGCCACCCGGGCGACCGGGGCGCGCAGGTCGGCGAAGCACTCGGCGGCGGCCCGGGCGGCGATCTCCGCGCCGAACCCGCCGGTGAGGTTGGCCTCGTGGGCGACGACAAGCCGGCCGGTGCGGGCCACCGACGCGGCGACCGTGTCGAAGTCCAGCGGGTTGAGCCAACGCAGGTCGACCACCTCCACGTCGACGCCCTCCTCGGCCAGAGTGGCGGCGGCGGCGACGGCCGCCGACACCATCCGGGACCAGGCGACGACGGTGACGTCGGCACCGGGCCGGACCACCCGGGCCCCGCCCACCTCCTCGACCGGGGCGTCGGTGCGCACCGGGCCCCGGGTCGGGTAGAGCATCCGGGCCTCGGCGACCACCACCGGATCGTCGCTGACGACCGCGGTGCGCAACATCTGGTACGCGTCGTCCGGGGTGGCCGGCAGCGCGACCCGCAGGCCGGGGGTGTGCGCGAAGTACGCCTCCGGCGAGTGCGAGTGCTGGGCGCACGCCCCGGGCGAGTAGCCCTGCTGCATCCGGATCACCAGCGGGGCCTTCCACCGCCCGGCGCTGGAGTAGTGGATGGTGGCGATCTGGTTGACGATCTGGTCCATCGCCACGAACGAGAAGTCGGCGTACATGATCTCGGCAATGGGCCGCAGCCCGGTCATGGCCGCGCCGAGGGCCATGCCGAGGAAACCGGTCTCGGAGATCGGGGTGTCGAAGATCCGGTCGGAGCCGAACCGCTTGTGCAGCCCCTTCGTGGCGCCGAACGGCCCGCCGGGCAGCGCCACGTCCTCACCGAAGTAGATGGTGTCGGTCCGGCTGTCTAGGGCCCAGGTGAGCGCCGCGTTGACGGCCTGGATGTAGCGCAGCGACTCAGACATAGACGTGCTCCCTCGCGGTCGCCGGGTCGGGGTAGGGCACGGCGCGGGCGGCGGTGACGGCCCCCTCGATCTCGTCGGCCACCTCGGCGTCGATGGCGTCGAGCCGGGCGGCCAGGTCGGCGTCGGCGCTCCGGCGGATGCGGGCCAGCGGCTCGCGTTCCCGGGCGGCGGCGATCTCGCCGGCCGGGCGGTAGTGCTGCGCGTCGCCGCTGTAGTGGCCGACCAGGCGCTCGGTCATGGCCTCCACGATGGACGGCCCGGAGCCCTCGCGGGCCCGGCTGACGGCCTCGGTGACCGCCTCGGCGACGGCGTCGGGGTCGTTGCCGTCGACCACCCGGCCGGGCAGGCCGTAACCGGCGGCGCGCTCGGCGAGCTGCCGCACCCGCACCATGTCGGAGATCCGGGACATCTCGGAGTAGACGTTGTTCTCGACCACCAGCACCAGCGGCAGGTCGAGCACGGCGGCGAGGTTGATCGCCTCGTGCACGTTGCCCTGGTTCATCGCACCGTCGCCGATACTGACCACCGACACCGCCCCGCTGCCCGTGCGCTGCGCGGTGAGCGCCGCGCCCGTCGCGATCGGCACGCCGGCGCCCACGATGGAGTTCTCGCCGACGAACCAGCGGCCCGGGTCCGACAGGTACGGCGAGGCGGCACGCCCGCCGCACAACGCCGAGTCGCGGCCCATCATCTCGGCGAAGAGACCGGCGAGGTCGACACCCCGGGCGATCGCCCAGCCGTGCCCCCGGTAGGTCGCGGTGACGTGGTCCCCGTCGCGCAGCGCCCGGCAGGCGCCGACCGGGACGGCCTCCTGGCCGTTGCACAGGTGGATCGAGCCCGGGATCTCGCCGGCGTCCTTGAGGGCGGTCAGCCGCTCCTCGAACCGGCGGATCCGGGCCATGAGCCGATAGTCGTCCGGCAGCCCCATCACACCCCCAGAGATAATTGAGCCTTATTCCGGCTCGTTGGTTGTGGAGCCTAGACCAGTAGTCCAAGGCTATGGAAGAGTGCATCAGCAAGTTTGTGGCCGTTATTGGTCTCTAATTTTGGGGAGCGGGCATGGAGATCGCCGAGGTCGAGTCGGTGGTACGCGGCGACGCGCACTTCGTCCAGGTGCGCACGTCGGACGGGCTGACCGGGGTCGGCCAGTCCGCCTGCTGGGGGTACCCGACGGCGGTGCACGCCGTGGTGGAGACCTTCCGGCCATACCTGCTCGGGGCGGACCCCAACCGGATCGAGCACCACTGGCACCACCTCTACCGGATGGGCCCGTTCCGCGGCTCGGTGCTCACCGCCGCCATCTCCGCCGTCGACCTGGCCCTGTGGGACCTGCTCGGCAAGCGGCTCGGCGTGCCGGTGTGGCAGCTGCTCGGCGGCCGGGTGCGCGAGAAGATCCGGCTGCACCTGCTGCTGGGCGGCACGGGCGCGCAGGCTCTCGCGGGCCAGGCCGCCGCGGCCGTCGCCGACGGCTTCACCGCCGTGAAGTTCGACCCGCTGCCGGCGAACCACGGCGACCTGTCCCAGGCCCGCCTCGTCGCCGAGACCGAGGCCACCACGGCGGCGGTGCGCGACACCGTCGGCGCGGACGTCGACCTGCTGATCGAGCTGCACCGCAAGCTCACCCCGTTGCAGGCCGAGGCAGTCGTTCCGGCGCTGGCCCGGCACCATCCCCTGCTGGTGGAGGACCCGATCCAGATCGACAGCGTGAGCAGCCAGGCCGACGTGTCTCGGCGGGCGCTCGGCGTGCCGATGGCCAACGGGGAACGGCTGCACACCATCTGGGAGTTCAAGGAGCTGCTCGCCCAGGGCGGCGCGCAGTACGTCCGGCCCGACGTCGGGCTCGCCGGCGGGCTCAGCCACGCCCGCAAGATCGCCGCGCTGGCCGAGGCGTACCACGCTGCCGTGGTCACCCACAACTGCCTCGGCCCGCTGCTGACCATGGCATCGGTGCAGCTCGACACGGTCATCCCGAACTTCGTCACTCAGGAGTACTCCCCGCTGGACGACACGCTCGCCGACGGCCCGGCCCGGGCCTGCGTCCGCCGCGAGGGCGGGTTCCTGCCGGTGCCGCAGGCCCCCGGGCTGGGCGTCACCCTCGACCTGTCCGACCCCACGCCGCTGGACCTGACCGGCCGGCCGCTGACCCGGATCCCGCTGCGCGCCGACGGCTCGGTCGCGTACTCGGTATAAGGAAGGGCCCCCTGTCAACGCATACGGTAGAGAGGGGCACCCTCTCACCGTGCGGGGCGCGGCACGCGGCCGAGGGTCACGTGCCGCGCCGCCAGGCGGGCGGGGGGTGGCCGGGGTGGTGGAACACCGGGTGCGCCCACAGCGGCCCACCGTCGGCGTCGGCGATCTCGGCGAACAGGTGGGCCAGCGACGCCGTCCAGCGGGCCTGCACCTCCGAGGCGGTGGTGACCGCGCCGGCGTGGGCGAAGCCCCGACGGGTGCGCAGCACGCAGATCAGCAGCAGGCCACGCCGGTAGATGGCGTAGTCGTAGATCCCCGCCTCGTCGAGTAGCGCGGACAGCTCCGGCCACACCTCGGCGTGCCGGCGGTCGTACTCGGCCTCGGCGCCGGGGCGCAGCCGGTACAGGTGACACACCTGTTCCCCCGGCCCAGCGGTCGCGCTCACCGCGCGCCCCACCCGGCCGGCTCCGCGCGACGGCGGTGGCCGTAGCCCGTGGCCGTAGCCCTGGCCGGGCAGCCGCGACCATCGCCCGGTGTGCGGCCGGAGGCCGTCACTTGCCGGAGCCGGCCAGCGCGCCGGAGACGAGCTGCCGCTGGAAGACCAGGTAGATGACCAGCACCGGCAGCAGCGCGACGATCAGGCCGGCGCTGACCAGGGGCACCGACACGTCGTACTGGCCGCTGAGCAGGGAGACGCCGACCATCAGCGTCTTGCTGTCCGAGCCGCCCATGATGACCAGAGGCAGCAGCAGGTCGTTCCACATCCAGACGAAGTTGAAGATGGCCAGCGCCGCCAGGGCCGGGGTGGCGATCGGGGCGAGCAGCCGGAACAGGATGGTCAGGTGCCCCGCGCCGTCGACCCGGGCCGCCTCGATCAGCTCGTCGGGAACCTGCTGGAAGTAGCCGGCGAGCTGGTACGTGCCCAGCGGCAGCCCGAACGCCGCGTACGCCAGGATCAGGCCCTGGTACTCGCCGGACATGCCCAGGTCGAGCACGGTCTGGTAGAGCGGGTAGATGATCGCCTGGCTGGGAATGGTCAGGGTCACGATGATCAGCAGGAAGATCGCCTTCCCGCCCCGGAAGCGCAGCTTCGTCACCGCGTACGCGACCAGCAGCGCGGCGAACACCGACAGCACCAGCCCGCCGACGGTGGTGATCAGCGAGTTGAGCAGCAGCCGGGGCATGTTCATCCGGCGGAACGCCTCGAGGTAGTTCTCCAGGGTGATCCCGGCGGGCAGGCCCAGCGGGTCGTGGGCGAAGCCGGCCTGCGTCTTCAGCGAGCTGACCACGGTGAACAGCAGCGGATAGATCGCCGCGACGGCGACGACGACCAGCGAGAACGTCAGCAGGTAGCGCCCGACCCGGGCGGAGTGGCGCGAGTTCATCGCGGCTTGCGGGTCCCCTCTGTGAACATGTGCCGCACGCTGAAGATCGACAGCACGGCGACGAAGACGAACAGGGCGATGCCGATGGCCGAGCCGTAGCCGCGGTCGAGGAACTGGAAGGTGGTGAGGAAGACCAGGTACTCGGGGAGCATGGTGGCATCGCCCGGTCCGCCCTGGGTCAGCGCGTAGATCAGCGGGAACAGCCAGATCAGCACGCCGGAGGCGCAGATCACGCTCCAGTACGCCACGGTCGGGCGCAGCATCGGCACGACCACCGAGAACAGCCGCCGGAAGAACCCGGCCCCGTCGAGGTACGCCGCCTCTAGCGTCTCCTCGGGGATGGTGGACAGGCCGGCGAGGTAGGTCATCACGCCGAGCCCGAAGAAGCTCCACAGGGCGACCGCGACCAGCGAGAACAGCGCGCTGTACCGGCCGTTGAGCCACTCGATCGCCAGCGGCTGGAGCCCGACGCCGCGCAACAGGGCGTTGAGCGGCCCGTCGGGGGCGAGGATCTGCCGGAACATGATGCCGACGACGATGGGCGCGATGGTGTACGGCACGAAGTAGACGGCGCGGAAGAACCGCCAGCCCGGCGAGCGCTGGTGGATGAGCAGCGCCAGCACCAGCGGGACCACGATCCACACCGGCAGGGTGGCCACAACCAGCAGGGCGTTACGGAAGCTGGTGCGCACCATCGGGTCGTCGAACATCCGGGTGTAGTTGTCGGCCCCGGCGAACTCGCTGCCGCCGAACCCGCTGGACGACTCGAGGCTGGTGAGCACGCCCCGCACGAGGGGCACCAGCTTGAACAGCACGACCAGGACGAGCGCGGGCAGCACCATCGCGGCGCCGAACCACCATTCCCGGGCCTGTCCCGGCCGGCGGGCACGGCGGCGGGCCGGCGCGGGTGGGGCGTCGGCGGCCACCGGCTCCGCCACCGGCGCGGTGGAGATCGTCATCAGGGTTCCTCTCCGGGGCTGGCCGGGCGGGGCGACGCAGGGTCGCCCCGCCCGGGGGGGTGGTTACTTGGTCTGCTTCTTCGTGGGGCTGCGCTCCAGCGCCTGCTGCATCTGCTCGGCCCACTTGTCGACGGTGAGCTGCCCGAGGGTGACCTGCTGCCAGCCGCGGGCCAGGGCGTCGGCCTCGGGGCCGGAGAGCATCACCCCGGCGTGCAGGGTCGGCTGGGCGACCAGTTCCTGGATCTTCAGGAAGGCCGGGGACGAGGGCAGCAGCGCCTTGTCGACGTTCTTGTTCAGCGGCTGGCCCTTGGCGTGCTTGACCCAGAGCTCGCCGTTCTCCTTGCCGGCGAGCCAGGTGATGAACTCGAGGCCGGCCTGCTTCTTGTCGCTCCACTGGGTGACCCCGTAGACGGCGCCCTCGATGCCGGAGAACTTCTGGGCCAGCGGCGCCGCCGGGTCGATCGCGGGCCACCGGGTGACGCCGAGCTTGTCGTCGCCGAGTGCCTTGCCGAACGCCTCCCAGTTCACCGCGTCGGAGATGATGGTGCCGGCGAACGCGGCGTCCCCGCGCTGGAAGACGTCCGCGCCGTCGGGGAGCATGGTGATCGACGGGGCGTTCTTGTTCGCCCAGCCCTTGGTGGTGATCTCCGCGAGCTTCTCCAGCACCGCGACGAGCTTCGGGTCCTTCCAGGACAGCTTGCCGGCGAGCAGCGCCCGGATGTCGTCCTCGGTGAGGTAGTTGCGGGCGATCTCCGGGAAGTCCCAGTATGCCGGGAAGGTGCCGGACAGGCCGAGCGCCAGGCAGGTCTTGCCGGCCTTCTTCACCGCCTCGCAGGCGCCGCCGAACTCGTCCCAGGTCGCCGGGGGCTTCTCCGGGTCCAGCCCGGCGGCGGCGAGGACGGCCTTGTTGTAGTAGAGGACGTTGCCCTGGTACGAGAAGGGCACGCCGTAGCACGTCTTGCTCGTGTCGAAGCCTTCGCAGGCACCGCTGTAGGTGACCAGGTCCTTGGTGATCTCCGCAGCCTTGTCGCCCAGCGGCACGTACGCTCCGCGCCGGTCGAACAGCTCCAGTCCGGCATTGTTGGCCATCACGTCCGGACCGGACTGCGAGGTGATGTACGGGCCCTGCACCTCGGGGTACTTGTCGAACGGGACGGACTGCATCTCCAGCTTGATGCCCGGGTGGCCGGCCTCGAAGCTGCTCTTGACCTGCTTCCAGTACTCGGTGCCGCCCGGCTCCCAGGTCAACACCTTCAGGGTGACCGGGCCGCCGGCCGTGGCGTCGTCACCGCCGCCGCATCCGGTCAGCAGCGCGGCAGCCGCCATGCCGGCGACGAGGGCACCGGCCAAACTCCGTCGAAACATCGGGTAGCTCCTGTCACAAGTGGGGGCTCTGAGGGACCCGGCGGATCGCGCCGCCGGCGGTGGCGCTGTCGACCACGGCCTCGGCGACCCGGACGACGTGCAGGCCGTCGGCGAGCGGGACGATCGCCGTCGCCTCGGTGCCGTCGATCCGGCCGAGGAAGTGCCGCAGTTCGGCGGCGAGCGCTCCGCCGCCGTCGACCGGGGAGAGGAGCCAGTCCGGCGCCTCGGTCGACTCGCCCTGGACGAGCAACGTGGGGTGACCGAGGTCGACGTGCGCGACCCCGTCGGTGCCGTACACCTCGACCAGGTCCGAGGTGTGGTTCGGGGTGTGTTCGGGCAGCAGGTAGCTGTTGCGGATCGACGACACGACGTCGTTGGCGTGCCGCAGCTCCGCCCACACCAGGACCGGGGTCGCCGATCCGGGTCGGGTCCGGGCCGCCGCGCGGACCTCGACCACGGGCGCTCCGGCGTACCAGAGGGCCAGGTCGATGTCGTGCACGGCGGTGAGCAGCGCGGGGTGCTCGCGTGGGAAGAGCCGGCTGAGGGTACGGGGGCGGTCGCGGCGGGACGACACGGCGAGCACATCGCCGATCCGGCCGGCGCGGACCGCGTCGTGCAGGGCCCGGTGCGGGGCGCTGTGCCGCAGGATGTGTCCCGGCTGGCACAGCACGCCAGTGCGTGTGGCGGCGGCCACGATGGCGGCGGCGTCGGCGACCGTGGCGGCGAGCGGCTTCTCCACCAGCACGGGCACCCCGGCGGCGAGCAGGTCGACGGCCACCGTCCGGTGCGCCGGGCCGGGGACGCACACCGAGGCGGCGTCCGGCGGGGCGGCGGCCAGCAGCTCGGCCACGGAGGCGTACGTCTGCGGCACCCCGTGCGCGGCGGCCACCCGCTCGCGGGTCCCGGCGTCCGGCTCGACCAGGACCCGCACGGGCACGCCGAGCGAGCGGTACGCGGCCAGGTGCCGGACGCCGAAGGCCCCGGCGCCGACCACGGCGACCGACGGGCGGCTCATGCCCCGACCGCCTCGACGGCGGCGGCGTGGTCGCCGGGGGCGGCTCCAGCGGCGCCAGCCCCGGTGGCCCCGGCACCGGCGAGGACGGACCGGGTGAGGCGTTCCAGGGCGGCTACCCCCACCGCGATGCACCGCTCGTCGACGTCGAACGCGCCGGAGTGCAGCGGCGCGCCGCCGCGCTCGCCGGTCACCCCGAGCTTGACGTACAGGCTGGGGCCGAGCGCGCCGAGCAGGGCGAAGTCGTCGGTGGTCAGCGGGGGCTCGGTCAGGTCGGCGACGGAGACCACGCCGGGCAGCTCGGCGTGCGCGAGGGCCACCAGCGGCGCGGCGTTGCGCACCGGGGGCATCTCGTTGGCCCAGGTGAACCGCAGGCCCAGGTCGAGCGCGGCGGCCTGCTGGCGGGCGATGCGCTCGATGACCTCCTTGAGCCGCCCGCGGGTGGCCTCGTCGTGGGTACGCAGGGTGCCGGTCGCCTCCGCCCGCTCGGCTACCTGGCTCTGGCTGGCTCCGCCCGCGATCGTGCCGATGTTGAAGGCGACCAGCTCGTGGGGGTTGCGGGAGCGGGCGACACCGGCGTGCAGCAGGCTGACGACCCCGGCCAGGCCGAGGATCGCGTCCCGGCCCAGGGCCGGGGTGGCGGCGTGCGCGGCCCGGCCGAGCACCTCGATCCGGAAGGCGTCCTTGGCCGCCATCGCGGTCTCCCGGTCCACGCCGACCGCGCCGACCGGCAGGTCGGGCCAGCAGTGCAGGCCGAGGACGGCGTCGAAGCGCCGGCCGCGCAGGGCCTCGTCGGCGAGCACGGCGGCGGCACCGGAGTCCTCGCCGAAAGGGATCTCCTCGGCCGGCTGGAACAGCACGGTCACCGAGCCCCGGGCGGGCGGGTCGGCCGCGAGCCGGGCCGCGACGCCGGACACGACGGTCATGTGCACGTCGTGTCCGCAGGCGTGGCAGACCCCCGGGTTGCCCGATGCCCAGGGCACCTCCTTGGCGTCCTGGACCGGATAGGCGTCCATATCGGCCCGAAGTAGAACCGAGAGCCCGGGGGCATGTCCTTCGATCTCGGCGACGAGGCCGGTGCCGGCAACTCCGGAGCGGATCCGGGCGATCGGGGCGAGCCGGTCGGCAAGGATGGCTGCGGTTTGCCGTTCGGTGAACCGCAGTTCGGGGCACCGGTGGAGCCGGCGCCGCAGCCGTACCAGATCGTCAACATCCTCGTGCGCCTGCACCACGCGGTCCACCCCTCGCCTGCGTCCGATAATCCGGACCTAATTGAGACAAGAACCTAAGCGAGGGGTCCTTCCACGTCAATGGGCAGGTCGGAATCGGTTAGGGTCCGGCCATGGAACGCGCCGACGCACACCTGCACCTCTTCGCCGACGGTTATCCGGGCCGCTACGGACGGTCCCCGGCCGGGGGTGACGAACTCGCCGTCTACCGGACGTTGCGCCACGAACACGGCATCGGCCGGGCGCTCGTGGTCGGCTATGAGGGCGCCCCGGAGTTCGCCGGCAACAACCGGCACCTCGCCGGGCTCGCGGCCGAGCACGATTGGATCGCGCCGCTGGCGTACGTTCCGGTCACCGGCACGGACCGGGCCGGGCTGGACCGGCTGCGGGCGGCGGGGTTCGTGGGCGTCGCCGCGTACCTGCCGGACCCGACCTCGGCCGACGCGTTCGCCGACTGGGCCGCGACGGCGGTCGGGCCGCTCAACGCCGCCTCGGCGGTGGTCAGCCTCAACGCCACCCCCGAGGCGGCCGGCCGGCTCGGGCGGGCGCTGGCCGCCCTCGACGGGTGCGCGGTGTTGTTCAGCCACCTCGGCCTGCCCGGCCGGCAGCGGGCCGTCCCGGCCCCGAAGGCCGCCGCCGACCGGCTCACGCCGGTGACCGACCTGGCCCGGGTGCCCCACGTCGGGGTCAAGATCTCCGGCCTGTACGCCGTCAGCGACCCCGCCGACGCATACCCGCACGCCGCCGCCCGGCCGTTCGTCGACCTGCTTTTGGACCGGTTCGGCGCGCGGCGGCTGTACTGGGGCTCCGACTTCTCCCCCAGCCTGGATCACGTGTCGTTCGCCCAGACCCTGCGCCCGGTCGGGCTCGACGGGCTCTCCGCCGCCGAGGCGGCCGACGTGTTCGGCGGCAACCTCCGCCGCGCCCTGCGCCGACACTGACGCCGGGACGCCGCCGGCGGCACCGACACCCGGACGCCGGTGACCGCCGCCGGGGCGGGACGGGCGAATCGCGCCGCCCGTCCCGCCGGGCCAGGGTCACGCCGAGGGCGCGGCCTCCCGGCGCAGCGTCGACGAGCCAGCGGCCACCGACCAGCCGGCCACCCACCGGCTGACGCTGCCCGGCCGGGTCCGGTCCGCCAGGTGGTACCAGTCCATCCGGCACCGCTGCCGGGTCACGTCCAACACGCCGTAGCCGTGGCCGTCCAGCTCCGTCCAGCGCACGTGCGTGTTGGTCGCGCGGAGCAGGTCCGCGCCGAGGCGGCTGAGCGCGTTGCCCTCCGGCAGGCCGAGGAAGTCGTTGACGTTGTCGCTGGTCACCGAGGGCACCACGAACTCGGCGGCGGCCGGGGCGGACGTGCCCGTGGCCCGGGTGGTGACCTCGTTGGCCCAGGAGGTGTGGATGTCACCGGTCAGGAAGACGACGTCGCGGGTGCCGGCCGCCCGCAGGTGGTCGACCAGCTCGTTGCGGTCGGCGTTGTAGCCGTCCCACTGGTCGGGGTTGAGCACCGCGCCGTTCTCGGGAATGCCGAGCAGCCTGCCGAGCGGGCCGAGCAGCCAGGCGGGCAGCGTGGCCAGGTCGACCCGGGCGATCATCACGGGGTTGCCGACCAGCTTCCACCGCGCGGTGGAGGCGGCCAGGCCGCTCTTGAGCCAGGACATCTGCGCGTCCCCGGTGATCGTCCTGGCCGGGTCGTCGACGGCGGCGCCCGACGCCTGCCGCGAGCGGTACGAGCGCAGGTCCAGCATGGACAGCTCGGCCAGCCGCCCGAACCGCAGCCGGCGGTAGATCGCCCCGTCCGCTCCGGTGCGCACCGGCATCCACTCGGCGTACGCCTGCCGGGCGGCGGCGACGCGGTCGGCGAACTCGCCCTCGGTCGCCGGGGTGTGGTTCTCCGCGCCGCCGGACCACTGGTCGTTGGCCACCTCGTGGTCGTCCCAGGTGATCACCCACGGCACCGAGGCGTGCAGCGCCTGCAGGTCCGGGTCGGTCTTGTACAGCGCGTGCCGGATCCGGTAGTCGGCCAGCGTCAGCACCTCGTGCGCCGGGAGCACCGACCGCACCACCGTCCCGCCGGCATCGAACTCGCCCGTGCCGTACTCGTAGAGGTAGTCGCCGAGGTGCACGACGAGGTTGAGGTCGCCCCGGTCGGCCAGGTTCCGGTACGCCGAGAAGTAGCCCGCCTCCCAGTTGGAGCAGGAGACCACGCCGAGGCGGAGCCGATCGATGTCGGCGTCGGCCGGCGGCGCGGTCATCGTGCGACCGGTCGCCGACCACGCCCCGGCGTACCCGAACCGGTACCACCAGGTGGTTGCGGGGGCCAGGCCGGTGACCGCCACCTTGACGGTGTGGTCGCGGGCCGGCCCCGTGGTCAGCGTGCCCTGCGCCGCCACCGTCGCGAAGTCGGGGTCGGCGGCGACCTGCCAGGTCACGTCCGCCTCCGGGCCGACGCCGGAGCCGGGCTGCGCCTCGTCGGTGGGGGTGAGCCGGGTCCACAGCAGGACGCCGTCGGGCAGCGGGTCGCCGGAGGCCACCCCGTGCCGGAACGCGCCGCCGGCCGCGCCGGCGGGGGCCGGGCCGGCGAGGGTGGCGCCGGCGAGCACGGCGGTGCCGGCGGACGCGCCGGCCAGCCGCAGGAGGGTACGACGGTCGATGGTGTTCGTCATGCCTCACGTATCTACCGTCATCACCGTCATGCCCGCTGCCCCGCACGCCACTGTTCGCCGACCCTTCACCGGCTGTCGGCCCGATTCCGGCCGGCGGAGATAGGGTCGGCAGCCATGCGGACGAAGCAGGAGTTGGGCGCGACGATCCGGCGGGACCGGCGAGCGGCGCTGGTGGTCAACGCCCGCTCACGCCGGGGTCGCCGACTCTACGAGCACGCCCGGGCGCTGCTGGCGCGGTCGGGCTTCGAGCTGCTCGGGGCGTACCCGGCCGACCGGCCCGGTGAGCTGGAGCGGAGCCTGGACGACGCCCTCGCGCTCGGGCCGGACCTGCTCGTCGCCGGCGGTGGTGACGGCACGCAGAGCGCCGCCGCGCGGCTGCTCGCGCACCGCGACGTGGCGCTGGGCCTGCTGCCGCTGGGCACCACCAACAACTTCGCCCGCACCCTCGGCCTCCCGCTCGACCTGGACGCCGCCGTGGCGGTCCTCGCCGAAGGCAAAGTGATCGACGTCGACCTGGGGCTCGCCGGCGACGTGCCGTTCGCCAACCACGTCGGGGTGGGGCTGTCGGCCGACATCATGCTGCGGACGCCACCGGCGCTCAAGCGGGTCACCGGGCGGCTGGCGTACCCGGCGACCGCGCTGGCGCTGCTGACCCGGCACCGGGCGCTGCGGGCCACCGTGCGCGCCGCCGGCGCGACGCACGAGTTCCACACCCACCAGCTGTACGTGGCCAACGGCGGCTTCCACGCCGGCCGCCCGATCACCGCGGACACCGACGCCGACGACCGGCTGCTGGTGGCGTACCCGGTCGGCGGTCCGACCCGGCGCGGTCTGCTGCGGGACACGGCCCGCAACGCCGTCACGGGAGCCCGACGCACCCTCGCCGAGACGACGTTCCTCGCCGTGGGCGAGCTGTGGCTGGAGACCGACCGGCCGGCGCGGGTCGAGGTGGACGGCGAGCTGTGCGGCGAGACCCCGATCCGGATCGGACTGGCCGCCAACGCGCTGCGGGTGATGGCCCCCACGGACAGCCCGGACCGCTGACGGCGCAAGGAAGGGCTTCCTGTTAACGCATACGGTAGGGAAGGGTTCCCTTTTCACGGCCGGAGTCCCCGCTCACCGCCGGGCCGGTGGCGCGCCGGACGGGGCGCGCCACCGGCCGGGGTCAGGCCGGGGTCAGGAACCGTATGGCCGGGCCGCCCGCGCCGTCCGCAGCGCCTCGGCCCACCAGCCGAGCTGGTCCAGCAGGGCGGTGGCCGCACGGTTGACCGAGTCGGCGTCGACCGGCTCCCCGGTCGGGTCGAAGCAGGCGTGGCACATGGCGAAGCTGACCGTCTCGCGGACGGTGACGGTGTGCAGCTCGGCGAAAACCACCCGCAGCGGCTCCACCGCCCGCAGCCCACCGGAGATGCCCCCGTACGAGACGAAGCCGACCGGCTTGGCGCGCCACTGGGCGCCCACCGAGTCGATCGCGGTCTTCAGCGGCCCCGGGTAGCTGTGGTTGTACTCCGGCGTCACCACGACGATGGCGTCGGCCGCCCCGATCCGGTCGGCGAAGGGCACCTCCTCCGCGCCGGGGGCCACGGCACCCGCCGCGCCGCCGAGCGCCGCCGGGACGTGCGCGAGGTCGATCAGGTCGACGACGACGTCGTCGCGCTGACGCGCCTGTCGGCAGAACCAGTCCGCCACGACGGGGCCGAACCGCCCCTCCCGGACGCTTCCGACGATGACGGCCAACCGATACGGGAACTCGGACAACGCATTCTCCAAACGGGACGACGGGCCGTCCCTCGACGGCCGCTCGCCAACGGTACGACCTCAACCAAGGTGCAGGTCAACCTGGAGGCAGTCAGCCCGCCGCCCTGCGGCCGGTTCCGGACCTCCCCGAACAGACCCGCCTGTCCACCGCCACACACAGGCCCGGCCTGCACCGGCCCGGGCCGGCCCACCGTCGCCGGCCCGGCCGGGGCGGCGGGCCGGCGACGGCGCGGGTCACTGGGCCAGCTCGGCGACCTCCTCGGCGCTCAGCCGAAGGGCGGCGGGGGCTACGGACTTCGCCAGGGCGCGCGCCGCGGCGGCCGGCGGGTCGGCGGGCCGCCGCCGATGCCAATCGGTGACCGCCTGGTACGCCGCCGCGACCGACAGCAGCCGATCCTCCCCGTACGGCAGGCCGCCGAGGATGGTGCCGATCGGCACGCCCGCCGTCGTGAAGCCGACCGGGAAGGCGATCTCCGGCAGGCCGAGGATGTCGAAGGGCACCGGGCTGGTCTGCACCACCACGTCGCAGGAGGCGAAGAGCTGGTCGAGCACCCGCTCCATGAGCAGCAGCTTGGCCCGCTGGCCGGTGATGAACTCGCTGCCACCCATCAGCGCTCCCTGTAGCCAGCCCGTCACCGACACGCCGAAGCCGCGCAGGTCGGTGCGCAGGTACGGCAGGAACGGCTCGCTGCGCTCGGGCAGCCGGACGTTGTTGAACGCGCTGCCGGTGAGCAGGTCCCACTCGTCGGGCAGCGGCACGTCGACCATCGTGGCACCGGGGATCGTGGCGAGCTTCGCCAGGTACGCGGCCCGCGCCGCCGCCGTCTCGGTGGTGCCGGCGGTGAAGCCCGGCAGCACGCCGATGCGGGTCTTCCAGCGCAGTTTGAGCCGGCCACCGGAGTAGACCGGGGTGGCCGCGTCGATCAGCTTCGGCACTGCGGGCAGGCCCTGCGTGCGTGGGTCGGCCGGGTCCTCGCCGGCCATCGCGGTGAGCATGATGGCCGCGTCCTTGGCGTCGCGGGCCAGCGGGCCGGGGTGGTCGCGGGTGTAGCTGAGCGGGATGATGCCGTGCAGCGAGACGCGGCCCATCGTCGGCTTGAGGCCGGTGAGGTTCTGCGCGTTGGACGGGGCGGTGATCGAGCCGCCGGTCTGGGTGCCGGTGCCGGAGGCGGCGAGTCGCCCGGCGACGGCGGTGGCGGTGCCCGTGGACGAGCCGCCCGGGTCGGTGCGGCTGTCGGTCGGAGTCCAGGCGTTGACGGTGGTGACCACCCCGTTCGGGGTGGTGGCCCGGGTGGTGGCCAGCGGCCCCATCTGGGTCTTGCCGAGCACGATCGCCCCGCCGGCGAGGAGCCGGGACACGGCCGTGGCGTCGTACGGGGGCCGGAAGTCGGCGAACAGGTAGGAGTTGGCGGTGGTGGGCACCCCGGCGGTGTAGTAGTTGTCCTTGATCGCCAGCGGGATGCCGTGCAGCGCCCCCCGCCGGGGCTTCTTCGCCAGGGCGGCGGTGCGGGCGAGGAAGGCGCGGCGGTCGACGCCGCGGTCGACGGGGGCTGCGCTCATCAGTTCCGCCATTCCGTGCTGATCGAGGGGTAGAGCATCGGCGCGGGCTGCTGGGACAGCGCCCTGGCGACGGCGGGATCGGTACCGGCCGGGGCGGGTAGCTGGTACGCGGCGAGCGTGCCCACGGTGCTACGGACGAAGGACCGCAGGGAGGCCAGCACGGAGTCGCGGCCGGGGGAACCGGTCTCCGGATCGGCGGTGGTGCCGGCCGGAAGCTGGTCGAGGTCGATGCCGAGGGACGCGAGCCGGGCGCGGATGAGAATGTCCAGTTCGGCGTCGGTCGGTGGGGTGGGTGCCAAGGGTGCCCCTCCTGAAGTGCGAGTTGATGCGCCCACTGTCGAGCCGGGCCGTGTCAGCGGCGTGTCGAGTCGATCTCGACGCGGTGAAGCAACGCGCGTCGATGCGCTCTGACCTGCGAAGGCTCGGCGGCCTCCAGCCTCGCCCGGCTCCGCCGGCCACACCTGCGGTCGCGCCGGCGCGGGTCACTTGAGGTGGGAGAGAAAGAAGTCGCGGATGTCGTCGGCGAGCAAATCCGGCACTTCCATCGCGGCGAAGTGGCCGCCGCGTTCGAACTCGGACCAGTGCCTGATGTCGTACAGTCGCTCGGCCAGCGGTCGCACCGACTGCGTGATGTCGTGCGCGAACACCGCCACGCCGAGCGGCACCCGGCACGGCGGCTGGCTTCCCCGCGGGGTGTCGTGGTGGAACCGGCCAGCGGAGGCCGCGGTCGCGGTCAGCCAGTACAGCGAGATGTCGGTGAGCATTCGCTCGTCGCTGACCGGCGTGACGGGGTCGGTCCACTGTGCGAAGCGCTCGGCGATCCATACCAGCTGCCCGACCGGCGAGTCGGTCAGCGCGTAGCCGATGGTCTGTGGGGTGAGGGCCTGCAGAGCCTGGTACGGCGGACGGTTCGCCATCAGCTGCCTGACCTTGTCCAGTCGGGCCTCATCCGCTTCGGACACCTCGACGTCGGGTTCCGGCCGGGTCGGCAGGTAGTTGACGTGCACCCCGACGACCTGCTCGGGTGCCACCGCGCCCAGCGCGATGGAGATGCCCGCACCGAAGTCGCCACCCTGCGCGCCGTAACGCTCGTACCCGAGACGGCGCATCAGCTCAGCCCAGGCCCGCGCGACCCGGACGGTGTCCCAGCCGCGCTCGTGGGTAGGCCCAGAGAAGCCGAACCCCGGTATGGACGGAATCACCAGGTGGAAGTCTCGCGACAGCGGCTCGATCACGTCCAGGAACTCCAGGAACGAACCGGGCCAGCCATGGGTGAGGACCAGCGCGAGCGCGTCCGGTTTCGAGCACTGGACGTGGACGAAGTGGATGTTCTGGCCCTCGATCTCGGTGGTGAAGTGCGGAAGCTCGTTGAGCTTGGCCTCGTGCTCGCGCCAGTCGTAGCCGGTGCGCCAGTATTCGGCCAGTTCCTTGAGCCGCGCCAGCGGGAAGCCGTAGTCCCACCCGGCGTCGGCGACCTCGTTGGGCCAACGGGTGCGGGAGAGTCGGTCGGTCAGGTCGTCGAGGTCTGCTTGGGGGATGTCGATGCGGAACGGCTTGATCATGGGTCTGCCTCCAGGGGTCCACTCGGCGACAAAACGTTCGGATGACGAACATTTATCACCCTAACGGTATCACAATCATTAGTGAGGCAAACGATCCGTTAGGCTTGTCACATGGAGAACACATCCGAGGAGACGCCCGCCGGGTGGCAGAGCCTGCCCAGCTGGCTGCTCACCCAGACCGCCAGCCACGCGCACCGCCTGGTGGCTGGCGGGTTCTCGGCCGTCCATGCCCGCGGGCACCACTACCGCCTGCTGGCGACGCTGGGGAAGTACGGCCCGGCCAGCCAGGCCGCGCTGGGCCGCGGTAGTGGCATCCACCTCAGCGACATGGTCGCGACGATCAACGAGCTCGCCGAAGGCGGACTGGTCGAGCGCGCCCCGGACCCTGCCGATCGGCGGCGCAACATCATCTCGTTGACCGTCGCGGGCAAGCGGCAGCTGCGACGACTGGAGAAGCGGCTGGCCGAAACCCAGGACGAACTGCTGGCCCCGTTGTCACCCGAGGAGCGACAGCTGTTGACCGAGCTGCTGTCCAGGCTGTTGGACCACCACAACCGGCGAACCGGCACCCCCGGAGAGCCGTGACGCTGACGGGGAACGAGCCCAGGAACCCGCTGCTCGGCGAGGAACGCCGGTGGAAGTTGCGAGGCGGCGTCGTTTGGCCCGGGGTAGCGCCGACACCGAAGGCCACCTCCCGTTCCGGGGAGGTGGCCTTCGGCCCGCGTGGGGCGGTGGAAGCGACTACCTAACGACCTTCGCGGTCGGCTTCGAGGTGGCCGTGCCGGGCTGGAGGTCCGAGCGGATCGCCGTCACCCGCACGGAGAGCCGGTGCCCGACGTCGACCGCCTGCGGCACGTACCGCTGGCCGGTGGCCCCGGCGATGACCTTGCCGTCGCGCAGCCACTGGTAGGAGAACGTCAGCTTCTTCTGGTCCCACTTGCCCGGATCGGCCTTGAGGGTCTTGCCGACCTTGGCCGTCCCGCTGATCGACGGGAGGGTCTTGGCCTTGGCGGGCGGGCCCAGCGCCGGCACGTTGAGGGCGCGCTCGCGGCTGACGTTGCCGGCCACGTCGAACGCCCGGTACCGGATCACGTGCGCGGAGCTGTCGATCGGCACCGGGGCCAGGTAGGGCTGCCAGCCCCCCTTGTCGATCCGGTACTGGATCCGGGCCACGCCGGAGTCGGCGTCGCTGGCGTTGACCACGAACTTGCGTTCCACCAGGTACGCCTGCACGGTCGGTGGTGCCTCGTCCACCTTGGCCGGCAGGGACCACACGTCGCTCCAGAAGAGGTTGACGCCCTGGGCCCGGTAGTCGATCTGGTGGCTGCCCGCCGGCAGGTCGACCGGCTCGCGGTACGGGAACCAGCCGCCGCCGTCGATCTGGTACTCGACGAGGCGCACCTTGTCGCCGGCGGTGATGGTCAGGGCAGCGTCCGCGCCGTACCACCCGTCGGCCCCCGCGTCGGAGACCGTGGCCTTCGGCTGCCCGCCCTCGTAGCGCAGCGGGTCGACGCCGCCCAGCGTCGGGACGACCTTCTTGATCGTGTCGTCCGCGCCGAAGTACAGCCGGTCGATCGTGGTCTCCCGGTGCGTGCCGTCGCCGCCCGGGATCCCGAACCGGTGGTACGCGATGTACCAGTCGTCGGTGCCCGGCACCTGGAGGATCGAGTGGTGGCCGGTGCCGAGGATGCCCTGGCTCGGGTCCTTGGTGAGGATCTCCCCCTTGGCGGTGAACGGGCCCAGCGGGCTGGTGCCCGTGCCGTAGCCGACACGGTAGTTCTCACTGCCGGTGTCGTCGATCGACCAGGACAGGTAGTAGGTCCCGGCGCGCTTGTGCATGAACAGGCCCTCGCGGAAGTCCGTGAGGCCGGTCAGCCGCACCCGCTTGGCGACGTCGTAGGAGACCATGTCGTCGTTGAGCGGGACCACGTACGGGGTGCCGTTGCCCCAGTAGAGGTAGCTCTGCCCGTCGTCGTCGGTGAAGACCGCCGGGTCGATCTGCTGGGCGTTGCCGTAGTCGGCCTTGCTCACCAGCGGCTTGCCGATGGGGTCGACGAACGGCCCGAGCGGCGAATCGGCGACGGCGACGCCGATGTTCTGCTGCGCCGAGAAGTAGAAGTAGTACTTGCCGTTCTTCTCGATCGCGGCGGGCGCCCACGCGTTGCTGTCGGCCCAGGTGACGTCCGGCCCGAGGTCGAGGATCGTGTCGTGCTCGGTCCAGTCGACCAGGTCACGGCTCGACCAGACCTTGAACTTGGAGCTGCCCCAGCCGGGGAAGCCGTCGGTGGTGGCGTAGATGTAGTAGGTCTCGCCGAACCGGACGATGTTCGGGTCGGCGTTGAACCCGGGCAGGACCGGGGTGCGCATCTGGACCGTCCGCACGGTCCACTCGCGGGTCGCCCCGGTCGCGCTGGTCACGGTAAGCGTCACCGGCTGCGAGTAGTCCCGCGCGCCGCTGGGCGTGACGGTCGAGGTCGGCGCGACGACGTACGTCGGGGCGAGGGCCGTCACGTCGGTGCCCGGCTTGACCGGCAGGGTGATGGTGCTGCTGGCGGCGTCGACGATCGCGGGGACCTTGAGGCTGTCGAGCTGCACCGCCACGACGCTGGTGCCGTTGGAGCCGAGCCCGGCGACCTCGCCGTCGGTGAGCGCCCGGTTGTAGATGGAGAAGTCGCGCACCCGGCCCTTGAGGTACCTGTCGGCGGCGTACTGGGAGCGGCCGACGTAGTTGGCCGTGGTCCGGCCGCCGCCGATGTCGCCGGGACGGTTGGTCAACCCGGTCTTCTCGGCGACCCGCACCCCGTCCAGGTAGATCCGGGCGGTGCCGGCCGAGTTCAGGGTGTACGTGAGGGTCTTCCACACGCCCCGGGGCACGGCAGTGGTGCCGTCGACGCTCTGCTCGCCGGTCCAGTTGCCCAGGCTGATCGCGGTCCGGTAGTTGTTGCCGGTGGTGAAGAGGTAACCGTTGCCCACGCCGCCGGAGTCGGTGTTGCCCAGACCCCAGATGAAGTACGGCGTGGCCTGGTCGGTGGCCATCTTCACGTCCATCGACACGGTGATCTCGTCGAGGCCGGCCATGATGTTGTCGGGCAGGGCCACGTGGCCGTTGGTTCCCCCGAGGGCGAGGCTGCCGTCGCCCCAGCTCGCGTCACCGGCCAGCTTCGCGTGGTAGCCGTTGCCGGAGTCGTCGGTGACGGTGGTGCCGGTGGCCTGGTCGAGGCGGTAGTGGGCGACGACGCCGTCGGGGTTGGCGCGCACCGGCGGCGGCGCGTCGTTGAGGGCGTCGAGTTCCTTCTTCGTGACCGGGATGACGGTGCCGTGCCGCGGGCTGGCGGGCAGGCGGTAGGAGGCCGGCACCTTCCAGTCCGGATTCGCCAGGTCGTTGGTGCCCAGCGGGATGTAGCCCCGGCCGCCGTACTCGTCGACGAACAGGTAGTAGGCCGAGCCGGAGGTGTCGCCCGGGTTGGTCTTGAAGACCGTGGGCCCTTCGACGGCGGAGGTGCCGGCGTCGCGGCCGATGCAGGAGTCCTGCATGGTCCAGCCGGGCTTGCCGGGCAGGTCGACGGCGGTCAGCGAGGACGACTTCTCCTGGATGATGTCGGAGCAGCCGGTGCCGCCGCCGCCCTCGTCCTTGGTGAACCGGTAGTAGGTGTCGCCCTCCCGGATGACCGTGGAGTCGATGCGCGACTCGCCCCGGTCCTGCCAGATCGTCGGCTGGCTGAAGGTGACGAAGTCACGCGTCGTCGCGGCGAGCATCCGGTTGTACGTGTTGCCGGTGTGGTTCGGGTCGTTCTCGGCGTAGAGCTTCGAGGCCCAGAAGACGAGGTACTCCCCGCGGGCGGCGTCCCAGTACGCCTCGGGCGCCCAGGTGTTGCCGGCGGTGGGCGGGGAGATCAGGATGTGCCGCTGCTCCGACCAGTTCACCAGGTCGGTGGACTCCCAGACCTCCAGGTACCGGCTGCCCTGGCGCTGGGCGACGTCCCAGTTGCCGTTGCGGCCGATGGACAGGTCGGTGGCGATGAGGAAGAACCGGTCCCCCTCCGGGCTGCGGATCAGGAACGGGTCACGCAGGCCCAACGTGCCGAACTTCGACTCCAGCTTCGGCTGGCCGCCGTTGAGCTCGGTCCACCGCAGGGCGTTGTTGCCCTGGCTGGCCGCGAAGTAGATCTTCTCCCCGGCGATGGAGTTGCCGGTGAAGTAGCTGAAGGCGTAGCCGGCGTACGGGGCGGCCTCGGGCAGCTCGCGGACGGTCAGCTCGATGGCCCGCTCGGCCGTGGCCGTGCCGACGGTGACGGTGGCGGTCACGGTGACCTTCACGTCGCCGGCGCCGTGCGCGGGGCGCTTGACGACGCCGTCGGGGCTGACGACGGCCGGCTGGGCGGAGCGCCAGGCGACGGCCGCGCCGTTGATCCCGGTGGTCGGCATGGTCAGGTTGCCGCGTACGTCGCCCGCGTTCACGAGCGACAGGGCGGCGGCGGCCGCCTCGGCCCGCGTCTGGTCGTTCTCGTTGGGCAGCACGGTGGCGGTGAACGCCTTGGTGTCGCTGGTGGCGCCCCGGCTGATGGTGGCGGTGAGGGTGACGGTGGCGGGTCCGTCGGCGGGGGCGGGGCGAGTCACCTCGCCGGTCGCGCTGATGGTGCCCGGTGCGCTGGAGGACCAGGCGATCGCCGACCCGTACGTGCCGGTGGTGGGCAGGGTGAGCTTCCCGGTCACGGCCGAGAGGTCGCCCAGGTCCAGGGCGGCGGTGTCGGCGGCGACGCGGGTGCCGTCGGGCAGCGCGATCGCCGCCACCTCGTCGGCGGCGAGGGCCCGGTCGTAGATGCGGAAGTTCGCCACCCTGCCCTTGAGGTACCGGTCGGCGGCGTAGTTGGACCGGCCCAGGTTGTTGTTGGTCGTGGTGCCGTTGCCGACGGCGCTGGGCAGCACGGTGACGCCGGTGTTCTGGGCGACCTGCACGCCGTCCTCGTAAAGGGTGCCGGTGGTGCCGGTCTGCGTGTAGGTGACGGACTTCCACACGCCCCGGGCGAGGTTCGCGCCCTTGCCCGTCACCTTCTCGCCGGCCCAGTTGGTCGTGGTGATGCCGGTGCGGAAGGCGTCACCACTGGTGAACAGGTAGCCGGTGCCGGAGTTCGAGGTCGCCGAGTTGCCCAGGCCCCAGATGAAGTACGGGGTCTGCTGGCCCGGGTCGACGTACACGTCGACGGCGACGGTGATCGACGACAGCCCGGCCATGATGTTGTTGGGCAGCTTGACGTGGTCGTCCACGCCGTCGAGAACGAGGCCGCCCTGGCCGGTCCAGGTGCCGCCGCCGGTGAGCGTGCCGTTGTTGCCCCGGCCGGAGCTGTCCGTGACGGTGGTGCCGGTGCTCTGGGTCAGGTCGTAGCGCACCAGCAGGCCGTCGGTCACGTCGGCTGCGACGGCCGGCGCGGCCGTGGCGGGCAGCAGCCCGGCGACCAAGGCGAGCAGCGCGCCGGCAACGAGCGCCCGGGCTCGGCGCCGGGCGGGGGCGGTGGGAGAGGATGTTCGCGTTTCCGGGGGAGCTGCTTCGCGCATGGGGTTCCCTCGTGGTGGCGGGGGTGTGAGCGTTGAACAAGGTCGAATTCTCGGGGTTAAAAAACCCCGGAGTCAATGGCCTGACCAGGCACAACGTTCCGTATGTCCACACTCACGCAATGCAGAGTCGTCCGGACAGCGCGAACCGCCGCCGGGGCTCGCGGGCCCGTCTGCGCGGGCGGCGACCCCAGGTGCCCCGCCTCGTCGGCGGGGTGCGCGGTCAGCCCTGCCGGCCGCCGCTGCTGGCGCGCACCACGAGCTGCGGCTCGACCTGCGGGTGCGGGGCGTTCCCCACCGGACTGTCGGCGTCGAACAACTCCAGCAGGGCCGCGACACATCGACGGCCGACCTCGTCGAAGTCCTGACGGACGGTGGTCAGCGGCGGCGAGAGGTACTCGGCCTCGGGGATGTCGTCGAACCCGACCACGCTGACGTCCTCCGGAACCCGCACGCCGCGCTGGTGCAAGGCGCGCAGCAGGCCCAGCGCCTGGTGATCGTTGGCGCAGAAGACGGCGGTCACGTCCGGGCGGTCGACCAGTGACTGCCCGATCTCGTAGCCGGCGCGGGGACTCCAGTCGCCGACGAGGATCGGCGGGACCGACCGGCCGGCCCGCTCCAGCGCCAGCCGCCACCCGTCGACGCGGTCGCGGGCCTCCAGCCAGTCCCGGGGACCGGCGATGTGCCACACCGTCGCGTGGCCGAGGGAGAGCAGGTGCTCGACGGCCAGCCGGGCCCCGGCGACCTGGTCGACGGAGATGCTCTGTAGATCGCCGGCCCCGCCGCTCGACTCGACCACCACGGCGGGCACTCCGGTGGGCAGGCCGTGCACGGCCACCGCCGCGGTCATCATCGGGGCGATGATGACGACCCCCGCCACCGACTGCTCGGTGAGTGCGTCGATGGCGGACTTCATCCCGACCCGGTCGAGCTGCTCCAGGGTGACGATGCTGATGCCGTATCCCGCGGCGCGGGCAGCGCGCTCGATGCCGAGCAGGGTCGCCGCCGGGCCGTAGAGGATGGTGTCGAAGCTGACCACGCCGATGACCCGGGAGCGCCGCCCGGCCAATCCCCGGGCCAGGGCGTTGGGCCGGTAGTTGAGCTGGTGCACCGCGCGCATCACCCGCTCGCGGGTTTCCTGGCGGACGCTGGGGTGGTTGTTGAGCACCCGCGACACCGTCTGGTGTGAGACACCGGCGAGCCGGGCGACGTCGTTCATCACCGCCGCGCGTGCGGCCGGCTGCTGACCCATAGCAAGTCCCCTCGTGGCCGTCGTAACCCCACCGCGATCAACAGAACGGGTGGTGAGGCTCGCTGCGCGGATGGCGTGTTCGGTGTGTCCCCGGCCCGGGAACACACCGAACACCCCGTGTCGTACGGTCGATCGGAACCGGGCTCAGAACCCCCGGGCCAACCGGTAGTAGGCCTGGTTCCACCGCAGCTCGTTCGCCAGCCGACGGGGGGTCGTGTCGGCGTCGATCACGACCAGTTCGGTGGCGACCATCTCGGCCAGGTCGTGCAGTTCCTCAGTCCCGACGGCCTGCGACAGCACCGTGTGGTGCGGCGCGCCGGCGGTGAGCCACGCCTCCGCCGAGCCGGCCAGGTCAGGCCGGGGCCGCCACACCGCCCGGGCGACGGGCAGCTTCGGCAGCGGTTGCGGCGGGACGATCACGTCGATCTCGTTGGCGACCAGCCGGAACCGCTCCCCCATGTCGGCCAGCCCCAGCACCACGGCGGGGCCCGGCCGGGCGTCGAACACCAGGCGCACCGGGTCCTCGCGCCCGCCGATGCCCAGCGGGTGGATCTCCACGGCGGGCGTGTCGGCGGCGATGCTCGGACAGACCTCCAGCATGTGCGCGCCGAGGACCACCTCCCGGCCGGGGATCAGGTCGTAGGTGTAGTCCTCCATGAAGGACGTGCCGCCGCTGGTGCCCACCGCCATCGCCTTCAGCGTGCGCACCAGCACCGAGGTCTTCCAGTCACCCTCGCCGCCGAAGCCGTAGCCGTCGGCCATCAGCCGCTGCACCGCGATGCCGGGCAGTTGCCGCAGCCCGCCGAGATCCTCGAAGTTGGTGGTGAACGCGCGGAACCCGCCAGCTTCGAGGAAGTCGCGCAGCCCCGCCTCGATCCGCGCCGCGTAGCGCAGGGAGTCGTGCCGCTCGCCGCCGGCCCGCAGCTCGGCGACGAGCCGGTAGCTGTCGTCGTACTCCTTGACCAGCTCGTCGATGCGCGCGTCCGCCACCGCGTCCACGGACGCCACCAGGTCGTTCACGCCGTACGTGTTGACCGAGACACCGAAGCGCAGCTCCGCCTCGACCTTGTCGCCCTCGGTCACCGCCACGTCGCGCATGTTGTCGCCGAAGCGGGCCAGCCG
The DNA here is from genome assembly GCF_004348615.1 of Micromonospora sp. KC207. Taxonomy (NCBI): domain Bacteria; kingdom Bacillati; phylum Actinomycetota; class Actinomycetes; order Micromonosporales; family Micromonosporaceae; genus Micromonospora; species Micromonospora sp. KC207. Next base: position 10,064 of record NZ_SMKJ01000023.1, on the reverse strand, counting down.
CAGCGACCGCATCTCCGCGTGCCCGATCGCCGCCCGGGTCCACGCCGCGATGCGGGCGGTCACGCTCGGATTGCTGACGTGCCCCGCGACCGTCTTGCGGGCCACCCCGAGCCGCGTCTGGACGAACCCGAACTCCCGGTCGCCGTGGGCGGCCTGGTTGAGGTTCATGAAGTCCATGTCGATCTCGGACCAGGGCAGCTCGACGTTGGCCTGGGTGTGCAGGTGCAGCAGCGGGGTGCGCAGCGCGTCCAGGCCGGAGATCCACATCTTCGCCGGGGAGAAGGTGTGCATCCAGGCGATCACCCCGACCGCGCCTTGGACGGCGGCGTCGCGGCAGACGGCCAGGATGTCGGCGCTGGAGGTGAGCACGGGCTTCCAGACCACCCGGGCGGGGATGGCCGGATCGGCGTCGAGCTGCGCGGCGATCTGCCGGGACTGGTCGGCCACCTGACGCAGGGTCTCCGGGCCGTACAGGCCCTGGCTGCCGGTGAGGAACCAGACCTCGGCGGCCGGGGATGGGTTCGTCATGGGGTTGCCTTCCGGTGTACTGGGGTGGTCACTTCTTACGGATGCCGACGAGTCGCTGGAGGAGGATGAACGCGAACAGCAGGCCGCCGATCACGATCTTGGTCCACCAGGAGCTGAGGCTGCCGTCGAAGGTGATCAGCGTCTGGATCACCCCCAGCACCAGGACCCCCAGCACGGTGCCGAACACGTAGCCGGAGCCGCCGGTGAGCAGGGTCCCGCCGATGACTACGGCGGCGATCGTGTCCAGCTCCATGCCGACGGCGATCAGCGGGGCGCCCGACAGCGTGTAGAAGGACAGCAGGATTCCGCCGATGGCCGAGCAGAGCCCGCTGATCGTGTAGACGGCGATCTTCGTACGCCCCACGGGCAGGCCCATCAGCAGCGCCGACTGCTGGTTGCCGCCGATGGCGTACACGTTGCGGCCCAGCCGGGTGTACGCCAGCGTGTACGCCGCGACTGCCACCACCGCGAGAGCGACCAGGACACTAACCGTAACGAAGTTCTCGCCGATGCGGATGCGCTCCTGCGCGGCCGAGGTCCAGAACCCGTCGGTGATCGGGATGGAGGTCGAGCTGATCCAGGTGCACATGCCCCGGGCGAAGAACATGCCGGCCAGGGTGACGATGAACGGCTGGATGTCGAAGAAGTGGATGACGCAGCCCATCGCGAAGCCGAGGGTGGGGCCGATGAGCAGCGCGATCAGCAGCACCAGCGCGGGATGCACGCCGTCGCCGAGCAGCGACGCCGACACCATCGCGGTCATCGCCACCACCGAACCGACCGACAGGTCGATGCCGCCGGTCAGGATGACGAAGGTCATGCCGACCGCGACGACGAGCAGGAAACCGTTGTCGATGAAGATGTTGAAGACGACCTGGATGTTGGAGAAGGCGCGGTACTGCGCAACGCCGATGCCGTACATCACCAGCAGCAGGGCCAGGGTGGCCAGCACCGGCACCTGCCGCGGCGGCACCCGCCACCAGGCCCGTGGGCCTCGCGCGGCCAGTGGGGTCGTGGTCATGCCGGAACCTGCTCCTTCTGCTTCTCGACGGGCGCCGCCGACGTCGCCGTCGACGCCCGCCGACGCCGGAACCGGGCGCGGAACGCCGGCGCCTGGATGAGGCAGACCGCGATCACCACGACCGCCTTGAACAGCAGGGCCGTCTGCGGGTCGATGTTCATGGCGTACACCGAGGTGGTCAGGGTCTGGATGATCAGCGCGCCCACGATGGTGCCGCTGAGGTAGAACCGGCCGCCGGCCAGCGAGGTGCCGCCGATGACCACGGCGAGGATCGCGTCGAGCTCCACCCAGAGGCCGACGGCGTTGCCGTCGGCGCTGGAGACGTTCGCGGTCATCATGAAACCGGCGATGGCCGCGCAGGCGGCGCTCACCACGTACACGAGGAAGGTGATCCGCCGCGAGCGCACGCCCGCCAGGCGGCTGGCCTCGGCGTTGCCGCCCACCGCCTCGATGATCATGCCGAGGGCGGTGCGGCGGGTCAGTACCGCCACGACCAGGGTCACCGCGAGCGCAATGATGATCGCGAAGGGCAAAGTGAGCAGGTGCCCGACCCCGATCGTCTTGTACGGCTCGCTGTTGATGGTGATGATCTGCCCGGAGGTGATCAGCTGGGCGAGCCCCCGGCCCGCGACCATCAGGATCAACGTGGCGATGATCGGTTGGATGCCGATCCCGGCGACCAGGATCCCGTTCCACGCGCCGAGCAGCAGGGCGATGCCGAACGCGATCGCCAGCGCGGTGAGCACCCCGCCGAGGCTGTTCTGGTCGGGCTGCTCGCTGATGTAGAGGCAGGCTATCGCGCCGCTGACGGCGGCCACGGAGCCGACGGACAAATCGATGCCGCCGGTGGCGATGACCAGGGACATGCCCAGCGCGACCAGAATCAGCGGGGCGCTGAGCCGGACGATGTCGATCAGGCTGCCGTAGAGGTGGCCGTTCTTCAGCTCGACCGACAGGAAGCTCGGCCGGTAGATGGTGTTCGCCGCCAGCAGCAGCACCAGCACGACCAGGGGCCAGAACAGCCGGTGGCCGGTGACGCCCGCGACGCGGGTCCGCACTGTGCTCATACCTTCTCCAACCCTTCCTGCGCCGCGCCGCTGGCGATGGCCCGCATCACGCGGTCGGCGTCGAGGGTGTCGTCGTTGTCGAGCTGGGCGACCAGCCGCCGGTCGCGCATCACGACGACCTTGTGGCTGAGCCGCAGCACCTCCTCCAGCTCGGCGGAGATGAACAGCACCGCCATCCCACCGTCGGAGAGCTGCGCCACCAGGCGCTGGATCTCGGTCTTCGCGCCGATGTCGATGCCCCGGGTCGGCTCGTCCAGGATCAGCAGCCGCGGCTCGGTGATCAGCCACCGGGCGAGCAGCACCTTCTGCTGGTTGCCGCCGGAGAGGTTGCGCACCGGCATGTCGGGGTCGGCCGGGCGGATGCTCAGCGCCTTGATGTAGCGCTCGACCAGCTCGTCCTGCTTGCGCCGGGGCACCGGCCGCAGCCAGCCCCGGGCCGCCTGCATGGCCAGGATGATGTTCTCCCGCACCGACAGCTCGCCCACCAGGCCCTCGGTGCGGCGGTTCTCGGAGCAGAAGGCGACGCCACGGTCGATCGCGGCCACCGGATTGCGGATCGAGGCGGACTCGCCGTCGACGGCGAGCCGGCCCTGGTCGGCCCGGTCCGCGCCGAAGAACAGCCGGGCGACCTCCGTGCGCCCCGACCCGAGCAGCCCGGCCAGCCCGACGACCTCGCCGGCGTGGATGGTGAGGCTGAACGGTGCGACCGAGCCGGTGCGGCCCAGCCCGTCCGCCGCCACGAGGGGCTCCCCCGCCGTGATCGTCGCGCGGTCCCGGCCGGCCTCGGAGTCGAGGCGCTCCAGCGCGTCGAGCTCCTTGCCGATCATCTTCTCGACGAGGGCGATCTGCGGCAGCTCGGCCGTCGGGAACTCACCGACGAGGCGGCCGTTGCGCAGCACGGTGATCCGGTCGGCGATGCCGTACACCTGGTCGAGGAAGTGGGTGACGAAGACGATGGCGATGCCGTCGTCACGCAGCTGGCGCATGATCCGCATCAGCTGGGCCACCTCGTCGGCGTCGAGGCTGGAGGTGGGTTCGTCGAGGATCAGCACCCGGGCCCGCACGTCGACGGCGCGGGCGATGGCCACCATCTGCTGCACCGCGAGGGAGTAGCTGCCGAGCAGCTCCGTCACGTCGATGTGCAGGTCGATGCGGGCCAGCAGTTCCTGCGCCCGGCGGCGCATCTCGCGCCACCTCACGGCCCCGAACCGGCGCGGCTCCCGGCCGATGAAGATGTTCTCCGCCACCGACAGGTTGGGGCAGAGGTTCACCTCCTGGTAGACGGTGCTCACCCCGGCCGCGGTGGCCTGCATCGGTCCGGCGAAGGAGACCTGCTCACCGTCAAGGGTGATGGTGCCGGCGTCCGTGCCGTAGACGCCGGTCAGCACCTTGATGAGGGTGGACTTGCCGGCGCCGTTCTCGCCCATCAGGGCGTGTACCTCACCGGGAAAGAGGCGGAAGTCGACGCCGTCGAGGGCGCGTACTCCCGGGAAGAACTTGCTGATCGCGGTCATCGTCAGGACCGGATGCCTCTGCGACATCCCACCAGGCCTTTCGTGTTTCGCGGAAGCGAGCGGCGGGGCCGCCGCGCGTGGCGCGGCGGCCCCGTCCGGTCAGTACTTCCGGGTCGGCAGAGCGGCCTTGGCCTGCTCCTGGGTGAAGGTGGTCTCCTGGGTCTCGACCCGGGCCGGGACCGTCTCGCCGGCCTTGACCTTCTTCACCAGCTCCATCAGCTGGTCGCCGAGCAGCGGGCTGCACTCGGCGATGAAGTTGAACTTGCCGTCGGCCAGGGCCTGCATGCCGTCCTTGACCGCGTCGATGGTGATGATGGTGATGTCCTTGCCCGGCACCTTGCCGGCCGCGGTGATCGCCTCCAGCGCGCCGAGGCCCATGTCGTCGTTGTGGGCAAACAGCACGTCGATCTTCGGGTTGGCCTTGAGGAACTGCTCCATGACCTGCTTGCCACCGGCCCGGGTGAAGTCACCGCTCTGCGACGCGACGACCTTCAGGTTCGGGTTGGCGGCGATCGCCTCCGCGAAGCCCTTCTTCCGGTCGTTGGCCGGCGCGGAGCCGGTGGTGCCCTGCAGCTCGACGATGTTCACCGGGCCCGTGGCGGTCTTCTTCTGCTCGACCAGCCACTCGCCGGCGAGCCGGCCCTCCTTGACGAAGTCGGAGCCGATGAAGGTCTTGTAGAGGCTCTTGTCGGCCGAGTCGACGGCGCGGTCGGTCAGGATGACCGGGATCTTGGCGTCCTTCGCCTCCTTGAGCACGGTGTCCCAGCCCGACTCCACCACCGGCGAGAAGGCGATCACGTCGACCTTCTGCTGGATGAAGTTACGGATCGCCTTGATCTGGTTCTCCTGCTTCTGCTGGGCGTCGTCGAACTTCAGCTCGATGCCCGCCGCGGCGGCGGACTCCTTGATGGAGTTGGTGTTCGCCGTCCGCCAGCCGCTCTCGGCGCCGACCTGCGAGAAGCCGAGGACGATCTTGCCGTCGTCGCCGCCTTCCGAGCCGGTGTCGCTGTTGCCGCAGGCGGCCAGGCCGGTGGCCAGCAGGCCGGCGGCCAGGATCGCGCCGAGCCCGCGGCGGGTGATGGTCGTGCCGGTCTTCAGCATCTGATAGCTCCTTGCGGGGGTGGGTGGGGTACCTACGAGGGCCGGCCGCCACGGCATGCGCGACGGCACGGCCAACTGATGGTGCTGGATGAGGTGCGGTGGGACGGGCCGGGCCCTCGAGGGTGCGGCCGGAACAGGGTAGGGCGCGGTCAGGGGGTCGCGGAGGAGGCCCCGGGCTGCCCGTAGACGTTCTGGTAGCGGTCGTAGAGGGAGTCGATGTCCTCGCGTGCCATCGGCACCGGCCGGCCGAGCGTACGGGCCAGGTGAGCGGTGCGGGCGACGTCCTCGCACATCACCGCCGCCTTGACCGCCGCGCGGGCGTCCCTGCCGATGGTGAAGACGCCGTGGTTGCGCATGAGCACCGCCGGCGAGCGGTGCCCGGACAGGGTGGCCACGATGCCCTTGCCGATGTCGTCGCCGCCGATGAGCGCAAACGGGCCGACCGGGATCTCGCCGCCGAACTCGTCGGCCTGCGCGGTGAGGTGGCACGGGATCGACTCGCCGCAGGCCGCCCAGGCGGTCGCGTAGGAGCTGTGAGTGTGCACCACTCCCCCGACCTCGGGCATCGCCCGGTAGACGTAGGCGTGCGCGGCGGTGTCGCTCGACGGCGACAGGTCGCCCTCCACCACCGCGCCGTCGAGGTCGCAGACGATCATGTTGGCGGGCCGCAGGTCGTCGTAGGAGACGCCGCTGGGCTTGATGACCATCAGGTCCGCGCCCGGCACCCGCGCCGACACGTTGCCGGCCGTCCAGGCCACCAGGCCGTACCGGACCAGTTCGCCGTGCAGGGTCGCGACCTGTTCGCGCAGCCGCGTCACCTCGGCACCAAGCTCGGGGCTCATGCCAACACCTCCAGGGGGACCGAGGCCTCACCGGCCGGGGAGTGGTCGACCGCCCGGCGGGCGGCGTTGCGGATGGTGCGCAGCCGCAGCAGGGCGTCGTCGCCGCCCCGCCCGAAGTGGTCGTGCAGCCGCTGGTACTCGGCGTACAGCGCGTCGTAGGCGCGCGCCCGCTCCGGGTCGGGCCGGTAGACGTCGCGGTCGACGCGGCCCATCGTTGCCGAGGCCGCCGGCACGTCGGGGTACTCGCCTGCGGCCACCGCCGCGTGGATCGCCGAGCCGAGCGCCGGGCCCTGCGCGGAGCCGATGATGCCCAGCGGGCGCTTCGTGACGTCGGCGTAGATCTGCATCAGCAGCGCGTTGTTGGTCAGCCCGCCCGCGACGATGATCTCGTCGACCGGCACCCCCGCCCCGGCGAACGCCTCGATGATCATGCGGGTGCCGAACGCGGTGGACTCCAGCAGCGCGCGGTAGACGTCCGGCGGCCGGGTGGCCAGGGTCAGCCCGACGATCACCCCGCTGAGGTCGTGGTTGACCAGCAGGGACCGGTTGCCGTTCCACCAGTCCAGCGCCACCAGGCCGTGCGCGCCGACCGGCTGGGCGGCAGCGGCAGCGGTCAGCGCCTCGTGCGAGGCGTACCCGGCGGGGGCGGCGTGCTGGACGTACCAGCCGAAGATGTCGCCGACGCCGCTCTGGCCCGCCTCGTAGCCCCAGTGCCCGGAGCTGATCCCGCCGTCCACGACGCCGCACATGCCGGCCACCTCGGCCAGCTCGGTGCCGTTGACGACGTGGCAGGTGGAGGTGCCCATGATGGCGACCAGCCGGCCCGGCTCCAGGGCCTGGGCGGCGGCGGAGGTGACGTGGGCGTCGACGTTGCCGACCGCCACCGCGATCCCCTCGGGCAGGCCGGTCCAGGCCGCGGCCTCGGCGGTCAGCCCACCGGCCCGGGCACCCAGCGGCGCGAGCGGACCGTCGATCTTGGCGACGAAGTCGACGAAGCCCGGGTTCAGCGCGGCCAGGTACTCCCGCGACGGGTACCGGCCGTCCTGCCGGATGCCCTTGTAGCCGGCGGTGCACACGTTGCGGGTCTCGACGCCGCAGAGCTGCCAGACGATCCAGTCGGCGGCCTCGATCCACCGCTCGGCCCGGTCGTAGACCTCCGGGTCCTCCTCCAGCAGTTGCAGGCCCTTGGCGTACTGCCACTCGGCGGAGATCTTGCCGCCGTAGCGGCCGATCCACGGCTCGTTGCGGGAGTGGGCCAAGGCGTTGATCCGGTCCGCCTGGGGCTGGGCCGCGTGGTGCTTCCACAGCTTGACCCAGGCGTGCGGGCGGGTGCGCAGATCGGGCAGCTCGCACAGCGGAGTGCCGTCTGCGAGGGTGGGCAGCACGGTGCAGGCGGTGAAGTCGATACCGATGCCGACGACCCGCTGCGGGTCGACGCCGCTGGCGGCCAGGGCGGCCGGCACGGCGTGCCGGAGCACGTCGCGGTAGTCGTCCGGGTCCTGCAGGGCCCAGTCGGCGGGTAGCGCCTGGCCGTCGACGGCAAGTACCGTGTCCATCACGGCCTGTCGGTACTCATGCACCGCCGTGCCCAGTTCGGCGCCGTCACCGACCCGCACCACCAGTGCTCGACCCGACAACGTGCCGTAGTCGACGCCGACAACGTACCGGTCGCCCGGTCCGGCCGAAACGCTCATGACATCCTCCGCTCACTTGCTGGCAACAGTGTTAGCGCTCACATGTCGCGTCGTCAAGATGCTTTCCGCCAGGATTCTCCGGTCCGTTACGCGGCACCGGCTCCTGCCTGGGCTCCCTGCCGACGGCGACGCGGACCGGGGCCACAGCCCGACGCCGCGCCAGCGCAGGACCACCACCACCCGGGGCATGTGCGCGTTCACAAGACGGCGGGGCCGCGCGAGGCGGGCGACGGGCGACCGACGCCCCATCGCGCCCACCCCGCACCCGATCGGGCGCGGCCCGACGACCGCGACCCCGACAGCCCGCGCAGCCCAACGCCACCGCCACGACAGGTGGCACGGCCATGGCCGGAATAAGGTCCCGCCCGTCGACCGGCACGATTTCGGCCACGCGGCCGAGAACCGGGACCGGGGCCTTCCGGCGTATCCGACAAGCCGGTCCCGTCGACGACTCGCATAGGCACCCGTCTATCAGACATGCATGGGGACCGCCGATCCGCCGTCCCAGGAATCGATCGCCGCGTCGACGCGGATCCGAACGACCCGGCGAATGTCGCCGCACCGCCCGGCCGACGTCGGCGAACGGCGGAGCGCCAGGTGAAGGCACCCCCTCCGCAGCGGGGCCGCGACCACAACCGGCCCCTGCGGCACCGCCACCTCCTCCGCGGGGCTCGGCGGCGCGAGCACGAGCGTCCGGGCCAACAGCAGGCAGGGCACCACCGGCAAGGCCGCCCGCCGGATCAGTGCGACGATTTTCCCGGCCGCCACAAAGGCAGGCACGCGCCATAACGTGAATTGCGCTCCGGGGACGCCCGAGAGGCGGTCGAACCGGCCGAATCGCAGATCCACCCCGACCGACCGCCCCGGTCCCCCCGTGACGGACCGGATCGGTTGTCCGGTGGCGCGCCCGAGCCGGGCGACCCGCCCCGGACACCGGGTCGACGTCACCCCGCCCGGCGGCGTCGACCCGGCCGACAGCGAGCACGGGGTGGTCACCGTACCCGAAAGTTTCGGTACCGTTTCGAACGGAAGCAGACTAAGCGCAGGGCGCGAACGAGGTCAAGAGCAGCCCATCGACCCGTCGAAACTCGCGGCGCGATTTCGAGACCCCCCGCCCCATATCGTCGAAACTTTCGAGATATGCTGCCCCCGGTCCGGTGAGCGTGCGAGGGAGATGCCATGGAACAGCAGCGGGCGACGTTGGCGGACATCGCGCAAGCGGCCGGGGTGTCGATCCCTACCGTCTCGAAGGTCCTCAACGGCCGGCCGGACGTCGCAGCCGCGACCCGGCACCGGGTCCAGACCCTGCTCGACGCACGGGGGTACACCGCCCGGGGCACCGGCCGCCCGGCGGCCCGCGCCGGCCTGATCGACCTGGTGCTGCGGGACCTCGGCAGCCCGTGGGCCATGCAGATCATCGACGGGGTCGAGGAGCTGGCCTACCAGGTCGGCTTCGGCGTCGTCGTCTCCGCCGTCCACGGCCGGCATCGCACCCGTCCCGACCGGCGCTGGACCGAGCAGCTCGCCGCCCGCCGCTGCGACGGGGTGCTGCTCGTCCTGTCCGACATCTCCCCCGCCCAGCGCGGCCAACTGGAGGAGCTGGGCATACCGGTGGTGATCATCGATCCGGCCGGACAGCCCCCCGCGGACATCCCGTCGGTCGGGGCGACCAACTGGGCCGGCGGGCGGGCGGCCACCGAGCACCTGCTCGACCTCGGGCACCGCCGCATCGCCGCCATCGGCGGGCCTCCCACCGTCCCGTGCAGCCGCGCCCGCGTCGACGGCTACCGGGCCGCCATGGACGCCGCAGGGCAGCGAATCCCCGCCGGCCACGTCCGCACCGGTGACTTCCTCGCCCCCTCGGGCTACCGGGAGACACACGCCCTGCTCGATTTGGCCCGGCCGCCGACGGCGATCTTCGCGTGTTCCGACGAGATGGCCCTGGGTGCGTACGAGGCGCTCTACGAACGGGGGCTGCGGGCGCCGGACGACATGAGCGTCGTCGGCTTCGACGACCTGGACGCGGCCCGGTGGGCCGTGCCGCCGCTGACCACCGTCCGCCAGCCGCTGACCGAGATGGCCGCGATGGCCACCCGGATGCTGCTCAGCCTGGTCAACGGCGAGGAGCTGGCCAGTGACCGCATCGAACTGGCCACCCCGCTGGTCGTGCGGCAGAGCACCCGCCCCTGTTGATCGCCCCACGGTGTACCCACGGCACCGGCGTCGGCGCGACCGCCCGGGGCGGGAGGATACGCGGGCACGGCCGCACACCACGCCGGGGTGGGAGGGTCCCCCTC
>NZ_SMKJ01000239.1:0-11209 GCF_004348615.1 Micromonospora sp. KC207 | reverse complement strand
AAAAGACAGGGGCATACACGGGTAGCTCGGCGGGTGAAAAGGGCACGGGTCCGTATAGCGCCGTTCGGCCGCCCAGGCCATCGACGGCCACCTACCGTCGGGGTGAGGAGGCAGCGATGACCACGGACGACGAGCAGGCCGACGACCCACGCCCGGTTGCCTGGGTGCCGGCCGAGGAAATCCCCGGGCAACTGCCGTTCGACCGGCTGGACTACGGCGACGCCGAGCAACTGGCGGAAATGGCCGACGCGCTCGCGGTCGAGGAGCCGGTGGTCCTGGTTGACGAGCCGATACGCATCCGCCGGCCGTACGAGCGGCCCCGGAGGCGACGCGACCAGCCGCCCCTGCCGACGTGAGCCCGGCCGGCACCAACCCGGAAGGGGCGGGCCGCTGACGCGACCCGCCCCTTCGGCGTGCGGTGGAACCGACTCAGCTCGGGCGGAGCTGACTCAGTTCGGTGGAACTGGACTCAGAAGTCCATGTCCCCGCCACCCGGGCCCGCCGGGGCGGCCGGGGTCTTCTCCGGCTTGTCCGCGACGACGGCCTCGGTGGTGAGGAAGAGCGCCGCGATCGACGCGGCGTTCTGCAGCGCCGACCGGGTCACCTTGGCCGGGTCGATGATGCCCGCAGCCAGCAGGTCCACGTACTCGCCGGTCGCGGCGTTGAGGCCGTGGCCGGCGTCCAGGTTGCGGACGCGCTCGACGACGACGCCACCCTCCAGGCCAGCGTTGACGGCGATCTGCCGCAGCGGGGCATCCAGCGCGATCTTGACGATCTGCGCGCCGGTCGCCTCGTCGCCGGTCAGGTCCAGCTTGTCGAAGGCGGTCTTGCCGGCCTGCACCAGCGCGACGCCACCACCCGGGACGATGCCCTCCTCGACGGCGGCCTTCGCGTTGCGGACGGCGTCCTCGATGCGGTGCTTGCGCTCCTTCAGCTCGACCTCGGTGGCCGCGCCGACCTTGATCACCGCAACGCCGCCGGCCAGCTTGGCCAGCCGCTCCTGCAGCTTCTCGCGGTCGTAGTCGGAGTCGCTCTTGTCGATCTCGGCCCGGATCTGGTTGACCCGGCCCTGGATCTGCTCGGCGTCGCCGGCACCGTCGACGATGGTGGTCTCGTCCTTGGTCACCACGACCTTGCGGGCGCGGCCCAGCATGTCGAGGGTGACGGCGTCGAGCTTGAGGCCGACCTCCTCGCTGATGACCTGCCCACCGGTGAGGATGCCGATGTCGGTGAGCATGGCCTTGCGGCGGTCACCGAAGCCCGGCGCCTTGACGGCGACGGACTTGAAGGTGCCCCGGACCTTGTTGACCACCAGGGTGGCCAGGGCCTCGCCCTCCAGGTCCTCGGCGATGATCAGCAGCGACTTGCCCGACTGCATGACCTTCTCGAGGATCGGGAGCAGGTCCTTCACCGACGAGATCTTGCTGTTGACGACCAGGATGTAGGGGTCGTCGAAGACGGCCTCCATACGCTCCGGGTCGGTCATGAAGTACGCGGAGATGTAGCCCTTGTCGAAGCGCATGCCCTCGGTGAGCTCAAGCTCCAGGCCGAAGGTGTTGCTCTCCTCGACGGTGATGACGCCTTCCTTGCCGACCTTGTCCATCGCCTCGGCGATGATCTCGCCGACGGTGTTGTCACCGGCGGAGATGGAGGCGGTGGAGGCGATCTGCTCCTTGGTCTCGACGTCCTTGGCGAGCTTGAGCAGCTCCTCCGAGACGCTGGCCACGGCGGCCTCGATGCCCCGCTTCAGGGCCATCGGGTTGGCGCCGGCGGCCACGTTGCGCAGGCCCTCGCGGACCAGGGCCTGGGCCAGGACGGTCGCCGTCGTCGTGCCGTCACCGGCCACGTCGTCGGTCTTCTTGGCGACCTCCTTGACCAGCTCGGCGCCGATCTTCTCGTACGGGTCCTCGAGCTCGATCTCCTTGGCGATGCTCACACCATCGTTGGTGATGGTGGGGGCACCCCACTTCTTCTCGAGCACGACGTTGCGGCCCTTAGGGCCGAGGGTCACCTTCACGGCGTCGGCGAGCTGGTTCATGCCCCGCTCGAGGCCGCGGCGAGCCTCTTCGTCGAACGCGATCATCTTGGCCATACGGCGTTGTCCTCCTGGACACTCACGGGCCACCCGAGTGTGTGCCCGGATGGGCCGCCTGGTGTACGCACCTTGGGACGTCGCCACCTGGCGACGACGACGTCTCCTCGGCCGGGCCGGATAGCCCGCGACGACCGGCCATGTGCCGCCCGACGGATTTCCGCCCGGCGGCCGTGGCCCCACCGCCCCGACCATTGGCACTCACACGGGGCGAGTGCCAATGACTTGTTTAGCACTCTCCCCTGCCGAGTGCAAGCACGATGCCGCAGACAGGTCGGGTCCACACCGGCTGACCAGGGCAACCCGGCCACCGGTTCAGCCGAGTTCACCCGCCAGTCGAGCGGCGGTAACCGGGCCCTCGTGCGCCCGCTGCTCGGCGTACGTGACGACCAGGCCGATCAGGTACACCAGGGCCGCCGGGATCGCGACCAGGGCCGCCCCGACGGCGTACGCGACGTTCCACACGTCCAGCGACGCGGCGTCGGCGGGGTCGGCGAACAGGACGGCGGCGAACTGGATCGGGGCCACGACCATGGAGGCGATGGACGCGGCGAGCCCGACCAGGGTGATCCGCCCGAGCACGGGCCCGAGGCGGGCGTGGAAGATCTGGCGGGCCCGACCGAGCGGAGTGCCGCGCTCGAAGAGCAGCACCGGGCCGAACAGGCTCAGCGCGGCCATCACGTACAGGCCGGGCAGGTAGCACAGCACGAAGCCGATCAGCATCAGCAGGCCGTAGACCAGCGTCCAGCCCCAGAGCGCCGGAGCGCGGCGCAGGCCGTACGCCAGGGCGGCACCCACCGACGCGGGCTCACCGGCGGCCTGCCGCGCCACCACCCGGGTGCCGGCGGCCCAGCCGACCGCCTGGACGAAGCCGAGCAGGCAGCCGAGGCCGATCATCGCGGCGAAGAAGACACCGAGGTCGCCGAGGTAGCCGTCGGGTAGCGGGGCCGGCGGCTCACCGGGCGCGGTGGGCTCCGGCAACGACATCGGGTACAGCGGCACGACCGCCAGCAGCAGCGCAAGCGTCGGCAGGGCATGGGTGAGTGCCAGGACCGGCAGGAGCAACCGCCAGGACCGGCGCAGCGTGCCGGAGCACCGGGAGAACCACCCGCTCAGCCCCTCCCCGGGCAGGGTGACCAGTGGGTCCGCCGGGTCGTAGCCGGGCGGCGGCCAGGGCGCGGGGTAGCCCGGCGGGCAGCCCGGGTAGCCCGGCGGCAGCGCCGGGCCGGGGTGGGGTTGCTGGCCCGGGTAGGCCGGAATCCCGGCACAGGTGCCGCCGGCGTGCGGCTGTCGGGGGTACGCCCACTCGGCGGTCCCACCCAGTTGCTCGGCCCCGGTGGGGCCCAGGGCCGGCGGGGCGCCGTCCGCAGCCTGGCCCTCGGGGCCCGAATGGGATCGATCAGGTAGGGGTAGCTGGGACATGAGCCCTCCTCAGCGGCGACGCCGGAACGGCTCATGATCTTCCCTGGCACGGCTTCGCGCCGCTGCCCCAGGGCAGGGCACGCTCCGATCGCCACCCCCTCCGCCGCCTCGCCGCCCCGCTCGCGCTCGACGTCCCGGCCGCGACAAGGGCGACCCGGTCGGCCGCGCACCCCGACCCGTCGGGTCCGGCCCGCCCGCGGGCCCGACCCGGCCGGGCGGTCAGGCGACGACGCGTACGCGCTCGGCCTGCGGCCCCTTCTGCCCCTGGGCGATCTCGAACTCCACGCGCTGCCCGTCGTCCAGCGCCTTGTAGCCATCCATCTCGATGGCGGAGAAGTGGACGAAGACGTCCTGCCCGCCGTCGACGGCGATGAAGCCGTAGCCCTTCTCGGCGTTGAACCACTTCACGGTGCCCTGTGCCACGGTGCACTTCCTAACGTCGCGCGGCCTTCCACGAGCCGGGGTGCGCCGGCGAACCGGCGGCCCGGGACCACCGGTTCCGGGGTCGACGGCGACCACGAAACCAGTGACCGAAATCGCACGCTACACGAGGAGTGACGGCGGCGCACGGCCACAAATGGGGTTATAACGGACCGACCTCGACCCGGCGCCACATAGGCGACCATCACTGCGGTAGGCATGCGAAATGACAGTAGGTTCCTGCCCGCCGGCCAATGCGGACGGTCCCCCGGCCGGGACGGCCGGCCCGACCGAACGGGCGGCCCACGTACGCCGGGTGGCCCCGCCGGACGCGGCGCGGATGCGCGCGCTGCGGCTGGAGATGCTCGCCGACGCGCCGCTGGCCTTCCTGGAAACCCTCGCCGAGGCCGCTGCCCGGCCGCACACCGAGTACGCGGCCCGCATCGCGTCGGTCGCCGCCGGCCGGCACACCGCCCAGTTCGTCGCCGACCCGGGCGCGGACCGGCCGGGCGGACCGGCCGGGCGGCTCGTCGGGCACGCCGGCGGGACGGTCTCACCGGACGAGCCCGGCCTCACCGTCGTCTATGCCGTCTACGTCACGCCGGCCCGGCGGGGCACCGGGCTGCTCGGCGAGCTGATCGAGGGGGTCGCCGCGTGGTCCCGTGAGTGCGGCCGGCCGGAGCTGATGCTGGAGGTCGTCGTCGGCAACGACCGGGCCTACCGGGCGTACCGGAGGCTGGGCTTCGTCGACACGGGAGTGCGGGTGCCACACCCGCGGTTCCCGGCCCTGCGCGAACTCCAGATGCGCCGCCCGGCGTGACGCCGGCGGGCCCGGGGGTGCCCGTGCGCCGCCGGTGGCGTGCTCCGGGCCCCGGGTGTGGGACGGGGCCCCCTCCAGACGCCAGGCGTTAACAAGGGGCCCCTCCTCGCACCTCAGGCGGGGCGGCGGCTCTGGACGATGCGGAACCGGTTCGCCACGTACGCGCCGTCGGTCAGCGCCGCGTTGGCCGCCGGATTTGCGCCGCTGCCGTGGAAGTCGGAGAACGCCGCCGACTGGTTCACGAAGACCCCGCCGGTCAGGTTGCAGGACAGGTGCACCCCGACGTCGATCGCCGCCGCCTCGGCCGCGTCCAGCACCGCCGGGTCGGTCGAGTAGACGGCGGCGGTCAGCGCGCCGGACTCCCCCACCGTGGCGCGCAGGATTTCCAGGCTGTGCGCGGTGGAGTCGGTGGCGATCACGAACGAGATCGGCCCGAACCACTCCCTGCCGTACGTTGCGGTGTCGGCGGCGGCCAGCTTCACGATGGTCGGCGTCCGCACCACCGCGCCGGGGAAGGCGGGATGCTCGACGGTGCGCGACTCCAGCACCGCCTCGCCGACCTTCGTGACCTCGTCGAGACGTTCCAGCACCCCGTCGTTGACGATCGCACCGGTCAGCTCGACGCCCCGGGCCGCATCGGCGGTGAGCTTGCCGACTGCGGCGGCGATCCCGGCGGCCACCTCGTCGAAGCCCTTGTGTCCCTGGTCGGTGTCGATGCCGCTGGCGGGAATGAGGAAATTCTGCGAGGTGGTGCACATCTGGCCGCTGTACAGGGTCAGCGTGAAGCCGAGGTTGCGGCACATCCCGGCGAAGTCGTCGGTGGAGTCGATCACCACCGTGTTCAGGCCGGCCTTCTCGGTGTAGACCGCAGCCTGTCGGGCGTTGGCCTCCAGCCAGTCGCCGTACTCGGTGGAGCCGGTGAAGTCGACGATCCGCACGGCCGGGTGCAGGGCGAGGGTCGAGGCGAGCCTTTCGCCGGGGGCCTCGGGGGCGAGCAGCACCAGGTTCGGGTCGAAGCCGGCCTCGGCGAGCACCTGGCGGGCGTACCGCACGGTGATCGCGAGCGGCAGCACCGCGCGGGGGTGCGGCTTGACGACCACCGGGTTGCCGGTGACCAGCGAGGCGAACAGCCCCGGGTACGAGTTCCAGGTCGGGAAGGTGTTGCAGCCGACGACGAGGGCCACGCCACGCGGCACCACGTGGAACGTCTTGGTCATCCGCAGCGGGTCGCCCTTGCCGGCGGCCTTCTCCCAGCCGGCCGTCCCCGGATGCCGGGTCATCTCGGCGTACGCGTAGGCGATCGCCTCCAGCGCCCGGTCCAGCGCGTGCGCGCCGCCGGCCTGGAAGGCCATCACGAACGCCTGGCCGCTGGTGAACTGCACCGCGTTGGCCAGCTCGAAGACGTGCTTGTGCAGCCGGTCGAGGATCTCCAGGCAGACGCCCGCGCGGGCCTGCGGGCCGGCGTCGCGCCAGGTGGGCAGGGCGGCGGAGGCGGCGGTCACCAGCTCGTCGGCGCTCGCGTGCGGGTACCGCACGTTCAGCTCCAGCCCGAACGGGCTCGCCTCGGTGGCGACCCGGTCGTCGGCGCCGGGTTGGTCGAGCGGAAAGTCACCGTTCAGGTACGCCTCGAAGGCCGCCTTGCCGTCGGCGGCGGCGGTCTCGCCGTACATCCGGGGGCTGGGTGACTCGGGATAGGCGGACCAGTACCCGCGCTCGGTGATCGCGGTCAGCGCACGGTGGAGGGTGTCGGCGTGCCTGTCGTACTCAGGATGCGGGGTCTCCGTCATGCCCGCCATCATGCCGCAGCCTGCGCACGGACAGTAGGGCCGGCGGACGCCGCTGGTGGCCGCCGCGCGGCCGGCGACGCCGAGCCGGTCCTGTGCCCGTGGGCGGCCCGGTCAGAGGGTGAGCTGCCAGTCGGTCCAGGCGTCGATCGGGCGGAAGCCGAGCGCCTCGTTGATGGCGATCATGTGGGCGTTGGCCCGCGCGTTGAAGGTGTCCACGACACGCAGCCCCGGCTCGTGGTCGAGCGCGTACCGCAGGTTCTCGACCTTCAGGCGCAGCCCGAGCCGGCGCCCCCGGTGCTCCGGGTCGACGATGGTGATCTGCTGGAACGCGTGCCACGACGCGCTCGCGCCGATGTCGAGCAGCGTCCAGGCGACCAGCCGGCCGGACGCTACGTGCACCGCTCCGTGGTGGTAGCGGCGGCGGCCCCGGGCGTCCAACGCCCGCTCGACGCCACGCACCCGCGCGACGTCGATCTGCTCCGGCTCCCACTCCAGATCGCCCAGCGGCGCGTCGGTCATGAGCCGGCCGTCGAGCTGGGCGACGTCCGCGACGTACTCCTCGGGGGCCGGCCCCTGCCATCGGACCGTGCGGTAGCCGGCGGCGCGGGACCGGGCGTCGGCGAGTCGGGCGTCGAGGGTGGCAGGGTCGATCCGGGTGGTGTCGAGGCGGCGACGGACCTCGGCGAGCGCCGGTCGCGCCCCCATCGCGGCGGCGAACGCCCCGCCGGCCCCATCGCGCGCCGGCCCCCCGGGCAGGGCCGAGACAGTCGCACCGACCACCCGCTTGCGCCCCCGCTCGCGCAGCACTTCCAGGCCGTACCGGTGCAGGGCTCGGCCGACCCCGCGCCGCCGGTGCACCGGGTCGACGTACAGGTCGACGCTGGCGTTCTCGGTGTTGTCGAGCTGCGGCAGGTCGAGGGCGAGCCAGCCGGCCGGCTCGCCGTCGAGCCGGGCGAGCGCCCAGACCGGGACGTTGCCCGGCATCGGGTGGCGGATCGCCGCCTCGAAGCGTCGCCGGCACAGCGGCGGGAAGTCCGGGACGTCCGCCTGGTCGGCCCCGGCCCTGATCCCGTACGCCGCGTCGACCGCGTCCTGGTCCGCCGGGTCGACCGGCATGATCGTGATGCCCATGGGCCGAGGGTGGCCGGAGAAAGACGATCGGGCCAGCGAATTTCCGCTGGCCCGATCGGACGTTGGTCGGGAGGGACGATCGCACAACGCCTCCGGCGTTGGGTCGTAAGAACTTAAAGTCTCCGGCGAAACGCCCTCCCGCACGGAGCATCTTGCGCCGTCCGGTTCCTGCCCGTCAAGTCCCCGGCGGCAGGTTTTCTACACCGAGGGCAAAACGTCGATTACCCGACGGATCGGCCGCATCCCCCGTTCGGTGGACGCACGCCCGGCTGCCGGGACGGGCGGGCCTGGCGGGACCGGCACCGTCGATGCCGATGCCGGCGACATGGAGGCGTCCGAAAGGCCGGACACCGCCACGTCGACGACACGAAGTCGATCATGCCGGGACGGTCGGCCGGGGCCGGTGTGCGGGCCGGAGCGGGTCAGCCAAGGAGGCCGGCGTCGCGGGCGGCGCGCAACGAGGGCTTGATCCGGTGGGTCGGACCGACCTGGCCAGCGACGGCGTCGATGGTCTTGAGGCCCTCGCCGGTGTTGAACACGACCGTCTCCGCCGTCGGATCGAGCCGGCCGGACTCGACCAGCTTGCGCAGCACCGCCACGGTCACCCCGCCGGCGGTCTCGGCGAAGATCCCGGTGGTGCGGGCCAGCAGCCGGATGCCGGCGCGGATCTCGTCGTCGTCCACGTAGTCCATCCACCCGCCGGTGCGCCGGACGGCCTCCAGGGCGTAGAGGCCGGCGGCCGGGTCGCCGATGTTCAGGGACTTGGCGATGCCGGTCGGCTTGACCGGGGTGATGGTGTCGCTGTCGGCGTGCAGGGCGGCGGCGATCGGGTTGCAGCCTGCGGACTGGGCGCCGAACACCTTCCAGCCGCCGGCCGGGGCCTCGACGAGACCGATCTCGACCAGCTCACTGAACGCCTTGTCGATCTTGGTGAGCAGCTCGCCGCTGGCCATCGGGATGACCACCTGGGCCGGGATCCGCCAGCCGAGCTGCTCGGCCACCTCGTACCCGAGGGTCTTCGAGCCCTCGGCGTAGTAGGGCCGGACGTTGACGTTGACGAAGGCCGTGTCCTCGAACTCGTCGGTCTCCACCAGCTCGCCGCAGAGCCGGTTCACGTCGTCGTACGAGCCGTCGATGGCGACCAGCTCCCCGCCGTAGACGGCGGTGGTGACCACCTTGCCCGGCTCCAGGTCGCTGGGAATGAAGACGATCGACGAAACCCCGGCGCGGGCCGCGTGGGCGGCGACCGAGTTGGCCAGGTTGCCGGTCGACGCGCAGGCGAACCGCGTGAAGCCGAGGGCCCGGGCGGCGGTGAGCGCCACTGAGACCACCCGGTCCTTGAACGAGTGGGTGGGGTTGGCGCTGTCGTCCTTGACCCAGAGCGGGGCGGTGATGCCCAGCTCGGCGGCGAGGTTGCCGGCGGCGACCAGCGGGGTCAGCCCCGGGTTCACGGTCACCCGGGCGGCCGGGTCCTGGCCGGCGGGCAGGAGGGCGGCGTAGCGCCAGAGGTTCTGCGGGCCAGCCTCGATCTGCTCCCGGGTGACCCGGGCCAGGGCCGCCGTGTCGTAGTCGACCTCCAGGGGGCCGAAACACTCGTAGCAGGCGTGCTGCGCGGCCAGCGGGTAGCGCGCGGAACAGGCGCGGCAGACCAGGGCACGGGCGGGGCTGGCGGTGGTGTCGATGCCGGGTGTGGCGAGGGTCGACGTCATGTCGAGGAGGTCCTCTCATCTTTCCCCGCATCGCACCCTGCGGCGGGGACGGAATTGGCACCTGTCCGCGCCGCTCGTCATCGAACGTGCGGGTGGTTGCCGGGGCTTCGTCGGGCCGTATCCCTCTGCCCCTCTGGATGAGGTATTCAGTTGTATGGCCAAGTCTACGGCGGATCGCGGCGGCTGCCACCCGAGGTTCCCAGCGTATGGGCCAGGTCGCGGGTGCCGACTTGGTCACACCGTCGCCGCCGCGGGGGCCCGGGGCCGGGTGGCGCGCGACCGCTACGGTGCGGGCAACCGCCACCCGAGAGAGGAACTGGCCGATGCGTCGGACCGTGCCCAGCTTCGCGATCGCCGCCCTGGCCTGCCTGCTGACCGCGGGCTGCGGCGCCGGCGGTTCCACCACCTCGGCGGGTACGACCACCGCACCGGCCACGGACGCACCGGCCGCCACGGAGCCGGCCACCGACGCACCGGCGCCGACGACCGGTCCCGCCGCGCCGTCGACGACGCCCCCCAGCACCACGCCACCGAAGCCCACGCCGAAGAAGGTGCCCGCGCTGACCTGCAAGCAGCTCGCCGGCGCGCACGTCGGCAGCATTGAGGTTCCCTACCAGGGGTACGCCGACTACCTCC
The DNA here is from genome assembly GCF_004348615.1 of Micromonospora sp. KC207. Classification (NCBI taxonomy): domain Bacteria; kingdom Bacillati; phylum Actinomycetota; class Actinomycetes; order Micromonosporales; family Micromonosporaceae; genus Micromonospora; species Micromonospora sp. KC207. The sequence goes on along the minus strand of NZ_SMKJ01000239.1, from coordinate 1,192 downwards.
CGCTGAGCGAGGGCGTCTGGTCGGGGGAGGACGGTGCCACGGTCATCCTCCAGAAGCCCTGCGGAATCGGCGACCTCGACGGCGACGGGGCCGCGGACGCGGTCGGCGCGGTCGCCCTGAAGGCCGGGGGCAGCGGCACCTTCCACACGCTGGTCGTCTGGCACAACGCCGACGGTGAGCCGGTCTACCGCAGCCTCGCGGACCTGGGCGACCGGACCCCGGTCGAGTCGATAAGCGTCTCGGACGGCGCGGCGAAGGTCGTCTGGCTGACCCGCTCCGACGGCCGCGGCATGGCCGAGTTGGACATCAGGCGGACGTCGATCTACCGGCTTTCCGGCGGCACGTTCACCGAGACGAGTCACACCGACGCCCCGTACACGCCCTAGCGGTCAGCGGTGGCGCCACCCCGGATACCTGCGGCTGCCCACCTGGGCGAGGGTGTCAGCCGGCGCGCGTCGGCGACACCGGAACGGGGATACGGCAGCGGGGCGCGGCGACTGCCGCCGGGGGGCCGCCGGGCGGCCGCCCCGCCGGCCACAGCGCCCCGCCCCGGCGGCGGCACGACGGTCAGGCGGGGGCGACGGTCACGCGGGCACCGAGCGCTTGCCCTGGGCAGGGGCCGCGACGGCCGGCTCCCGGCGGCGCCCCCACAGGTTGTCGACCGCCCACGACCCGGGGCCGAGAACCGCGATGAGCACGAACGACCAGCAGAACAGGGCCGACAGCTCACCGCCGTTGCGCAGCGGCAGCAGCCCCTCGGGCTGGTGCACCACGAAGTACGCGTACGCCATCGAGCCGGAGGCGAGGAGCGCGGCGGGTCGAGTGAACAGCCCGGCAAGCACCAGCGCGCCGCAGACGGCCTGGATCAGGGCGGCGTACCAGCCTGGCCAGGTGCCCAGCGGAACCGCCTGCCCCGTCCCTCGGGCACCACCGAACATACCGAACAGCGACGACAGGCCGTGGAACAGGAAGAGCAGGCCGATCACCATGCGGAAGAGGGACAGGACGGGACCGCCGAGTCGGTCAAGATTCATATGACACCTCCACTGACGAAAATCGATATTCTTACGGTATTCTTACCGTGCTTCAAGAATTTGACAAGGTCGATAACGTCTCATTGTGGGAACGCTCCCACGACATGCTGAGCCGCTTCCGCAGCGATCCGCACCCACACCCCACCACATCCCCGCAC
>NZ_SMKJ01000238.1:0-11272 GCF_004348615.1 Micromonospora sp. KC207 | reverse complement strand
GGCGGGGTGGTCTCGCGCAGCAGGGCGGTCAGCCCCGCCCGGCGGGCCACCACGGTCAGCCAGTCCCCGGCCGTGATCACCAGGCGGGGGTCGGCCGACCAGTTCGCCTTCTGGCCTGCGCGGGCGTGCGCGAGCAGGCGTACCGCGCCGGGGTGGGCCACGGCGGCCAACGGGCGGCCGTCCAGCGGCGACCCGGCGGCCACCTGGACCTCCGTGACCAGCAGCGCGTGCCGGCCCACCGGAATGGTGGCGATCACCGCCCGGTCCAGCAGCGCGGCGGCGAACGCCGGCGCGGCCAGGTACGACACGCTGCGCGAGATGCCGATGCCGAACGCCTTCTGGATGCGCTCGGCGAAGTCGCCGTCGAACAGGCGCAGCACCACCCGCAGGTCCGGGTCGAGCCCCCGCGCGTTCAACGCGGCCCGCAGGTTCACCCCGTCGTCGGTGGAGACCACGACGAGGGCCTGGCAGGTCTCGACGGACGCCGACCGCAGCGTCTCCTCCCGCCCGGCGTCGCCGACCACCAGCGGCACGCCGAGCCGGTGGGCCAGCGACGCGCCCCGGGCGTCCGGGTCCTTGTCGATGGCCACCACCTCGACGCCGAAGTCGTGCAGTTGGGCCATGACGCGGGTGCCGATGTTGCCCAGCCCGACCACCACGACGTGCCCCGACCGGGCGGGCTGGATCCGACCGGCGTGCAGGGCCAACCGGGCGTTGACGATCCCGTCGACGACCACGGCCGTGATCAGCGGGATCAGCGCCAGTCCGGCCAGGTTCAGCACCACCTGCATGACCTGGGCGGCCACGGGCTTGGCGACATCCGGGTCCTCGCCGGTGAGCGTGGTGACCACCGTGAGGTAGAGCGCGTCGGCCCAGCCCACGTTCGCGGCCCGGGCGTTGAGCCAGCCCAGCGCGGCGATGATGGCCAGCAGCACCAGCACCGCGATCCCGATCTTGCGGGTGGCGAAGCTGCGGACCGCCCGGAGCAGCACGACGACCGGCTGCCGGCGGCGGCGGGCGCGGACCAGCCGGCGGGCGGCCAGTTCGGTGCCCGGCGGTTGCCCGGTCGCCTCGGCCAGCACCACGTCGGCCGTCGTCTCGTCGGCGGGCAGGACCCGGGTCCGGGCCGGATCCCGGGTGTCGGCCACCCCGCACACCACGTCCGTGGGGCGGACGTCCGCGCGGCGGGCCACGTAGAGGGTGCGCCCCGCGTGCCGGAAGTGGGTCGGGGCGACCTCGCCGAGGGCGGCGGCCACGAACGCGGGGGCGGCCATGGAGGCGTCGGAGAGCACCGCCGAGTCGGGGAAGAGCTGCCGCAGCCCGTTGGCGAGGCTGGTGTTGAACATGCGGACCACCAGCCGCAGCCGGGACTCCACCTCCTGCGCGCAGAGCGCGGCGTGCATGTTGCCGACGTCGTCCTGGTGCAGCAGCGCCAGCCCGTCCGCGCCGGCCAGCCCGCCCCGCCGGAAGGTCACCTCGTCGAGCCGGTCGGCCCGCACGACCTGGATGCCGGGAACGTCGCGCCCGTCCGGGCCGTCGGAGCGGCGGCGCTCGGGCACCACCAGGGTGATCCGCGGGCGGCCGGATTCCAGCTCGGTGGCGAGCAGCGCCCGCACCACCCAGTACGCCAGCGGGTCCGACCCGCAGACGACGTAATGCGGACGAATCTCCCCGTTCATCCGCAGCCGCCAGCTGGTCGCGCGACGCGCGCGGTCACGCAGGGGCTCCGCCATGCGCCGAATCGTAGTCAGCGGCCGAAAGGCCGCGCAGCCCCGTGATCATGAACGAATGTCACGCCCGGGGGCGGGTAGAGCGACGGGCATGCAGACCTTCCTGCCGTACCCGGACTTCCTGGCCAGCGCGCGGGCGCTGGACCCCCGGCGGCTCGGCAAGCAGCGGGTGGAGGCCATCCAGGTGCTGCGCGGGCTGACCCGGCCGGGGTACGGCTGGCGCAACCACCCGGCGGTGCGGATGTGGGCCGGGTACGAGGAGGCGCTGGTCCGCTACGGGCTGGACGTCTGCGCGGTGTGGAGCGAGCCGGGACGGGCCGACACCTGCGCGGCGACGCTGGCCGCCGATCTCGCCGCCGCCTGCGGCGTGCGCACCGTACGCGTCCAGGCGGAGCTGGCCGACGCCGGTGAGCTGCCGCCCTGGCTGGGCCGCGACGACCTGCACCGCAGCCACCGCTCGTCGCTGCTGCGCAAGGACCCGGACCACTACCGCCCCCTGTTCGGCGACGTCGAGCCAGACCTGGGGTACGTCTGGCCCGCCTCCGACCGCGAGCGCCGCTGCTCCGTGCGCTGATGCCCTCGGGGGATGTGAGAAGGAAACCCTTCTCTACCTCAGGCGTCAACAGGGGACCCTTCCTTTCACCTGGGGCAGACTGGGGCGCATGGCACTGTCTCGGCTGGCGGGTCGCCTCCTCCGTGCACGGGAGCACGTGGTGGACCCGGGCGGCGGTGGCACCCGCCACGTGCCGCGCCAGGTGGAGGCCGTGGTGGTCGGCGGCGGGATCGCCGGCATGTCGGCGGCGGTGGTGCTCGCCGAGCGCGGGGTGCGGGTGACCGTGCTGGAGGCCGCCCCGACCCTCGGCGGCCGGCTCGGCGCGTGGCCGGAGGAACTGACCGACGGCACCCAGACGAACGAGCACGGCTTCCACGCCTTCTTCCGGCAGTACTACAACTGGCGGTCGATCCTGCGCCGGATCGACCCGGGGCTGCGGTTCCTCCGGCCCGTCCCGGGCTACCCGATCCTGAACGCCGACTGGCCGACGGAGGAGTTCGGGCGGCTCCCGCCGGCCCCGCCGGCCAATCTGCTCGCCCTGCTGCTGCGCAGCCCCAGCCTGCGCCTGGCCGACCTGCGCGCGATGGACCGGGACGCCGCACTGCCGCTGCTGACCTACGACCCGGTGCGCACATACGCCGAGTTCGACGGCACCACCGCCGACGAGCTGCTGGACTCGCTGCGGCTGCCGGACCGGGCCCGGGCGATGTTGTTCGAGGTCTTCTCCCACTCGTTCTTCAACCACGAGGCGGAGATGTCGGCGGCCGAGATGATCGCCCAGTTCCACTTCTACCTGCTCGGCAACCCGGAGGGGCTGGCGTTCGACTGCCCCGACGAGGACTACGGCAACGCCATCTGGCAGCCCCTCGCCCGGCACGTCGACAAGCACGGCGGGCGGGTACGCACCGGCATGGCCGCGACCCGGTTGGACCGTGGCCCCGACGGCTGGCGGGTGAGCGCCGACGACGGCACGGCGTACCCGGCCGGACACGTGGTGCTCGCCGTCGACCCGCCCGCCCTGGCCACCCTGGTCGCCGCCTCGCCGGTGCTGGCCGGGGCCGCACCGGAGCTGGTGGCGGCCATGCCCTCGTTCGGCACCCCCGGCCCGCCGTACGCGGTCGCACGGTACTGGTGCGACGGGGACGTCGACGCCGGCCGGGCGGTGTTCAGCGGGGTGTCCCGGCAGCCCACCCTGGACTCGGTGACCCTGTACCACCGGCTGGAGAACGAGTCCCGCCGTTGGGCGCAGCGCACCGGCGGCTCGGTGCTGGAGCTGCACGCGTACGCCTGCGCGCCGGGCGTGCCGGCGGACGAGCTGGCCGAGCGGATGTGGGCCGAGCTGGTGACGCTGTGGCCGGAGGCGGCCCGGCTGCGGGTGCGCGAGCTGCGGGCCCGGGTGGAGGCGCAGGCCCCGGCGTTCACCCCGGGCAGTCACGCCCGGCGGCCGGGGGTGCGCACCGACGCCGAGGGCCTGTACCTGGCCGGCGACGGCATCCGCACGGACTTCCCGAGCGCCCTGATGGAACGGTCCGCGGCGACGGGGATCGTCGCCGCGAACCACATCCTGCGCGCCGAGGGCGGGGCGGCCGAGCCGGTCCACTCGATCCGCCCCCGCGGCCTGCTGGCCCGCCGGTAGGAGGGTCGGTCCGGCCTTCGTCTGTCACACCTCGATGGTTGCGGCGTCAGGGAGGCCCCTGCGCCACAATTCGCCGCAAAGCAAACAATTGGCTCATATGATCGATGCATGCCCGGCGACGCCGGCAGGAGCGGGCAGGGAGGTCGGACGGGGTGTCGACAGTGCACCGGGGTGACGCGGCCGGCGGGCCCACGGGCAACCACGCGGCCGGCGGGCCGAGGACGGACGACGGCGAGTACGGCCACCGGGACGACGCGTACGGGCCACTCCGGGACGAGCGGGGCTGCGTCGTGACGGCGCTCCGGCTGGGCTGGTGGATGGCCGACGCGTACCACCACGCGCAGACCGCCGACCTGTCGGCACACGAGCGACGCCCGGATGGACCGCCGGCGAAGCTGACCAACCTCACCGGGATGTCCAGCCGGCGGCGGCTGCGGATGTATCTCGACGGGGTCGACGTGGCGATCGCGCAGATCGCCGCGCTGACCCGTACCGGCGGGACCGCGCCGTCCACCGCCGCCGTCCGGGCGGTTCCACCCGCCGAGATGGCGACGGTCCTGCTCGCCCTGGACGACCTCAACGTGGACCTGCTGCGCTGGGCCATGGCCACGAACCACCGGGTGGGACTGGCGTACCGGCTCGGCCGGTCGCTGGCCGACACCGTCCGGCACGGCGACGCCGAGCAGGTGCCGTGGCGCTTCGCCGGCCGGCAGCACGAGATCAGCCGCTGGCTCGACGAGTTGGCGACCGTGCTGCCGCCCTACTCGGCCCCGGTGGTGCGCCGGTCGCTGCGGGCGTGGGCCGACGCGGTCACCCGGGCCCGGGTGGGCGATCCCGCCGAGGCGAGCCTCGACGAGCTGGCCCGCGAGCTGCGCAACCAGGGCGACCTGTGGCGCAACGTGCTTACCGGCGGGCTGCACCCCCGGGATCTGCTCGACGAGGAGGACTACGCGGTCGTCGCCCGAAACGTGATCATCCGGGATCGGAAGCTGGTCGTGCAGGCGGCCCGGGGGATATTCTGGCCGGTGCTCGTACCGCTGCTGGCGGTGCTGTTCGCGGTGGTCGGGGTGAGCGCCGCCGCGGCGGCCGGCTCCCCCACCACCCGCGCGGCCGTCGCCCTGGTCGGGCTGGGCGCCGGGCTGACCGCGATCTGGCGGACGGTGTCCGGGCCGACCCTCGCGGTCGCGGGCGAGGTGAACCGGCCGCTGCTGGACGGCGAGCTGACCGTGCGGATGGCGGACCGGGTCGACGGGCCGCTGGCCAACGCGCGGGCCGCCGCCCGGACCCGGCGGCAGCGCCACCCGGGTCAGGTCGCCGGAGGATCGAAATACGTTGCCGGCCTCGCCCCCGCCGACCTACCGTGATCGCGCCAGGTCAACCAGCCAACCGGGAGACAGACATGTCGTTGTCGCACGTCAGAGACGTGTCGTCGACGCCATCCGTCGACGGTTGCCGATCCGTCGCGCCCCAGGACGGGGGGCCCGGCTGACGCGTGCCCGCACGCGTCGGCCGCCCGTTCCCGCCGGACCGGGCGGCACTTCGCTGTCCGGCCCGGCCCACCGTCAGCCCTGGAAGGAGAACCCGGTGGACGCCGTCCTCGTCATCAACGCCGACCTCGGCCCGCTGCACCGGGTCACCGTCCAGCACGCGATCCGGATGCTCTGCCGGCGGGTCGCCGAGATCCACGAGGCCGAGCCGGACCAGGTGATCGGGATCTTCCCGGTCCCCCGGGTGGTCCGCCTCGTCCGGTACGTGGTGACCCGTTGGCGGTTCAGCGCCGGGCCGGCCTGGTCCCGGGCGGGCGTGCTGCGCCGCGACGACCGCTGTTGCGCCTACTGCGGCGGGCCGGCCAGCACCATCGACCACGTCCTGCCCCGCTCGCGGGGCGGCCGGAACACCTGGCGCAACACCACCGCCGCCTGCTACGCGTGCAACCAGCGCAAGGGCGACCGGACGCCGGCCGAGGCGGGCATGCCGCTGCGGCACGAACCGGTTGTCCCGAGCTGGGCGTCGCTGGCGGTACGGTGACCGGCCGGCCGGCGGGAACGGGGGGCCGCGTCCGGGGTGTACGCCCCGGGCGCGGCACCCGCCGGCCCCGGCCGGGCACCGCACCCGGTGGGGCCGGGTGCCCGGCCGGCCCCTCTGCGTTCCGGGCCGATGGCGGCATGGTCAGCGCTCGGTCTCCCGTACCCTCGGCACCACCTTGCCGTTGGCGCATTTCGCCCTGACCTCGCTCGCGTGGGTGGCGGAACCGAACACGACGCGGACCTCCCGGGTGGGTCCGGGCACGTGCTCCTCGACCTGGTAGCCGTCCGCCGGCGCGGTCGACGTCACCGCCGCGGTCTGGCCCGTGCAGGCGATCCGGACGGTGCCGCCGCTCGCGTGCACCGCGACCGCTGGCGGCTCGGCGGGAGTCGGCTGGACCGTGTGGCCGCCGGAGCCCGGGGCGGACGAGGACGGGGCCGGAGCCGTCGGTGACCCGCCCGGACTCCCGGGAGCCGACGGGCTCTGGGAGCCACCACCCGGGCTCGGGCTGTGAACCGGCTCGCCGGGGCGGACCGATCCGCCGCCCCCGCCGGGCAGGCCGAGTCCACCGGTGGGCCGGCTCCCGTCGACGGGGGCGACGGTGCCGTGGGCGGAGGGCACCGCCGACGCCGTCAGACCGGACGTGCCGGGCCGGTGCGGACGGGACGAGTCGGCGAGCGGGCCGGCCGCCGCGACGGCGATGACCAGCGCGCCGCCGACCACGACCAAGGCCCGGTACCGCCGCCGCGACGCCAGCGCCGCTGCGCGCCTCGCGTCGCCGGTGCCGGCCTCCGCCCCGGCACCGCCCGCGCCGCCGGGCCGATCGCTGGCACCGCCGCCCGCGCCCGCCGCGGCGGCCGGGCCGCCGGACCGGGCGGCAGCACCCCGGGGCCGGTCCGCCGCCTCGGCCCGCATCCGGGTGACCACCGCCGCCAGCCGTGCCGCCGCCTCCTCGGCCGACGGCCGGTCGGCCGGGTCCTTGGCGAGGCAGCGCCGGCACAGGTCGACCACCTCTGCCGGCACGCCGTCGAGCGGTGGCAGGGGCATCGGCTCGACGTAGACGTGGGCCCGCAACATCTGGGTGGGGGTGTCGGTCTCCCACGGCAACCGCTCCGTGAGCACGAGGTGGACGAGCAGCCCGAGCGCGTAGACGTCGGAGGCGGGCACCACCTCCCCGGCGTCGAGCCGCTCCGGCGCCAGGTATGCGGGGGTGCCCAGCAGTTGGCCGTCGAAATCGATCTCCGGCTGACCGACGGCGGCGGCCGTGCCGAAGTCGACCACCTTCGCCCCGGACGGGGTGAGCATGACGTTGGCCGGTTTGACGTCGCGGTGCACCAGGCCCCGCTCGTGCGCCGCGGCGAGCGCGGCGGCGACCTCTGCGCAGATCCGCAGCCCCTCCACCGCCGACAGCGGCCCGTCTTCGAGCCGCCGGGCCAGCGTGGGACCGGGTAGCAGCTCCATCACCACGTACGGCGCATACTCCCCGCTGCGGGTCACCGCCTCGCCGTAGTCGTAGACGTTGGTGACGTTGGGGTGGGACAGCCGGGCGGCGGCCCTGGCCTCGGCTCGGATGCGTTGACGGGCGGCCCGGTCGGAGCCGAGCAGCACCTTGATTGCCACGTCGCGTTCCAGCAGCTCGTCGTAGGCCCGGTGGACCACCGACGTGCCGCCCTTACCGATGCGATCTCCCAGGCGGTACCGGCCGTTGAGGAATTGATCGATCTGCACGGGCACAGCGTGCCAGCACAGGCCCCGCTACACCAACCGGTCAGGCCCCGATCGGGCAGGTCACCGCGCCGCGCGGGCCGGCTCGACGGGTGCGCGAGCGTAGGAGTAGGAGCGAGCAGGTCGTCGTCGACGGCGGCCCGCCTACTCCCGGCGCCCGCAGGCTCAGCCGCGCGGGAACATCTGCCCGATGCGGATCTTGTTGCCGAACGGGTCCCGGATGCCGAAGTCGATACCGTACGGGCGCTCGGTCGGCTCGTCGGTGACCTCCACGCCCTTGGCGACGAGGTCCTCGTACGTCTTCTGCGCGTCGTCGGTGGTCATGAAGAGGTAGCCGCCCAGCGCGCCCTTGGTGAGCAGCTCCCGGACCTGCTCGGCCGTCGCCGGGTCGAGGGCCGGCGGTCCGGGCTTCTCCAGCAGGATCTCCCGCTCCGGGTCGCCCGGGAGGTTCACCGTCAGCCAGCGCATGAAGCCGAGGTCGGCGTCGGTGTTGACCTCCATGCCGAGCTTGCCGACGTAGAAGTCGAGCGCCTCGTCCTGGTCGAGCACGTAGATCTGGGAGCGGCTGATCGCGTTCATCGTCATGCCCAGAACGCTAGGCGACCGCCCTGGCCTGGTGCTTATCCAAAACTGCTGGGTCGCGTCCAGGCCTTGGTGAAGCAGGCCGGCACGTCGGTCGGGGCCCGGCCCCGGCGGTACGCCGTCGGCGACTCGCCCACGATCTGCCGGAACGTCCGGCTGAACGTGCCGAGACTGGCGAACCCCACCGCGAAGCAGACGTCGGTGACGTCCCGGTCGGTCTGGATGAGCAGGTACATGGCGCGCTCGACCCGACGGCGTTGCAGGTAACGGTGCGGGGTCTCGCCGAAGGTGGCGCGGAAGGTGCGGATGAAGTGCGCCGGCGAGACGTGCGCGATCCGGGCCAGGGCGGGAATGTCCAGCGGCTCCGCGTACGCCCGGTCCATGGCGTCGCGGGCACGCAGCATCGCCCGGTTGGACTCCTCCACGGCGCGGCTCATCCCACTCCCGTCCAACCCATCGGTGGCGGGATATCCCGCCACCCGGGACACCGGTGAAACGGTGGAGCCCCCGGCCGGGATCGAACCGGCGACATCTCGCTTACAAGGCGAGTGCTCTGGCCAGCTGAGCTACAGGGGCGGATCGTGCGTGGTCAGCATAAGCGACAGAGCTGGGAACATCGCTCTCGGCAGGCCCTCCGAGCACGGAAAACGCAATCTTCCCAACCTCGAAGTCCCCCGATCGTCGCCGGCCCGCCGGAATCGCGCGGAGATTGATGCCCGGCTGTGCCCGAGTGCCCGGAATGTGTGCGCCGTCCGTCCCACCCGCATGCTTCATGTCTTGGCAGGTTACGAAAACCCGTTTACCGTGCAGTGACACGGATGACATCCGGCTGCCCGGCGTGTCGTCCGATGGCCGGCGTCACACGACGCCGGTCGCTCCTTCACTCGGATCGTCCGGCACGTTCCTGCCGGTGAAAGGAAGCGCTCCAGCATGGCTACGGTCACCTACGCGAAGGCGTCCCGCATCTACGCGGGCACCGAGCGTCCCGCAGTGAACGAACTCGACCTCCAGATCGGGGACGGCGAGTTCCTGGTCCTGGTCGGCCCCTCCGGTTGCGGCAAGTCCACCAGCCTGCGCATGCTCGCCGGCCTGGAGGACGTCGACGACGGCGCGATCTACATCGACGACCGCGACGTCACCCACCTGCCGCCGAAGGCCCGCGACATCGCGATGGTCTTCCAGAACTACGCGCTCTACCCGCACATGTCGGTGTACGAGAACATGGCGTTCGCGCTCAAGCTGCGCAAGACCCCGAAGGACGAGATCGACCGGCGGGTGAAGGAGGCGGCCGGGCTGCTCCAGCTGGAGGAGTACCTCGGCCGCAAGCCGAAGGCCCTCTCCGGCGGTCAGCGCCAGCGGGTCGCGATGGGCCGGGCGATCGTCCGCGAGCCGCAGGTCTTCCTCATGGACGAGCCGCTGTCGAACCTCGACGCCAAGCTCCGGGTCCAGACCCGTACCCAGATCGCGTCGCTGCAGGCGAAGCTCGGCATCACCACGGTCTACGTCACCCACGACCAGGTCGAGGCCATGACCATGGGCCACCGGGTGGCGGTCATGCTCGACGGCGTCCTCCAGCAGGTGGACACCCCCCGGGCGCTCTACGACACCCCGGCCAACGTCTTCGTCGCGGGATTCATGGGCTCCCCGGCCATGAACATCAAGACCGTGCCGTTCGCCGAGCAGGGCGCGGCGTTCGCCGAGATGACCATCCCGCTGACCCGCGAGCAGATCGAGGCGGCCCAGGCCGAGGGCGGCAACGGCAAGATCACCGTGGGCTTCCGTCCGGAGGACTGCGACCTGGTCAGCCCGACCGAGGGCGGCATGCCCGTCGTGGTCGAGCTGGTCGAGGACCTGGGCTCCGACGCGAACGTGTACGGCCACGCCGCACTGGAGGGCCACAACGAGCGCTTCGTGGTCCGCACCGACCGGCGCACCATGCCGAACATGGGCGACACCGTGTTCGTCAAGCCGCGCACCGGCCGTACCCACGTCTTCCACGCCACCACCGGCAAGCGGATCTGACGTAGTCAGCACGAAAAGGGCGGTCCGCCGGGTGGCGGGCCGCTCTTTTCGTCGTACCGGCGACGTCGTACCCGTGACTGGCTGGACGTGCGGCGGGCCGCCCCCTGGCGTGGGGGCGGCCCGCCGCGTCACTCGTGGGCTGCGCTCACGCCTCCGCGGCCCGGCGGCGGGCCACCTCGGCGAGGGTGACCGCAGCGGCGACGCTGGCGTTGAGCGACTCCACCTCGGAGACCATCGGGATGCTCACGGTCAGGTCGCAGGTCTCGCCGACCAGCCGGGACAGCCCGCGCCCCTCGGAGCCGACGACCACGACCAGCGGGCCGACGGCGGCCTCCAGGTCGTACAGGTCGGTGTCGCCGTCGGCGTCCAGGCCGACGACCATGAAACCGGCATCCTGGCAGGCCTTCAACGACCGGGTCAGGTTGGTGACCTGGGCAACTGGCACCCGCGCCGCCGCACCGGCGCTGGTGCGCCAGGCGGTCGCGGTGATCCCGGCGGCACGCCGCTCCGGTACGAACACGCCCTGCGCGCCGAACGCGGCGGCGGACCGGATCACCGCGCCGAGGTTACGCGGATCGGTGACCCCGTCGAGCGCGACCAGCAGCGGGGCGGTCTGCTCCAGCGCCGCCGCCACCAGGTCCTCGAACGGCTCGTACGCGAACGGCGGCACCTGGAGGCCGATGCCCTGGTGCAGCACCCCGCCCGTCATCCGGTCAAGCTCGGCCCGGCTGATCTCCAGGATGGCGATGCCCCGGTCGGCGGCGGTGCGGACGATCTCGTTGACCCGGTCGTCGATCTCGATGCCGTGGGCCGTGTAGAGCGCGGTGGCCGGCACCTGGGCGCGCAGCGACTCCAGCACCGGGTTCCGCCCGACCAGCAGCTCCGGGGTGTCCTTCGCCGGGTTGGACTTGCGGCCCGGCGCGACCCGGGGACCGGTGCGCCCGGTCGGCTTGCCGCCCCGCCCGCCGGCACCGCGTACGGGTTCCCGTTCGGTGCGCT
>NZ_SMKJ01000237.1:0-11469 GCF_004348615.1 Micromonospora sp. KC207 | reverse complement strand
AAGCGGGGCGGGGCCGCGAAGGAGGGGCCCGACGTCAGAAGTCGCCGCCGCCGAAGTCGCCGCCGCCGGAATCGCCAGCGCCGCCGAAATCGCCGCCGCCGAAATCGCCCGCCTGCTCGCCGCCGAAGCCCTCCTGGTAGCCGGTCTCGTAGCCGTACCCCGGGTCGGCGAACGCCGGCGAGAAGAGCGCGTCGGCGATCAGCATGCCGCCGAGCACGCCGGCGCCCGCGCCGAGCGCCGTCTTCCACCACGGGGTGGAGTACCAGCCCGCCGGCACGGGGCGGCCCTGGTACCGACCGCCGGGGTAGTAGTAGGGCGTGCCCTGGCCGGGCTGCGGGCCCGCCCGGACGACCTGCCCCTGCACGTTGACCTCGCGTTCCCGGGTGAGCTGACCGGCGCCCTCGGCGGAGGCCAGCGGCGGCAGCTCGGGGCCGGGGTCGATGCCGAGCGCGATCCGGGCTGCCCGGGCGTACGCCAGCCCCTCCAGTGCGGTCTCCCGGGCCAGCCGGTACTGGTGGACCGTCCGGGCCTGCTCCAGCTGGCTGCCCGCCGCATTGTACCGCTCGCCGGCGTCGACCAGGGCCTGCCGCACGGCCGGGGAATCGCCGTGCAGGTTCATCACCTGGCCGCCGAGGCGCTCGTACCAGCGTTGGGCGTCGGCGCGCACGTCGGCCAGGCTGCGCGCCTCGCGGGCCGCGCTCTCCCGACGCCACCAGACGAGACCGCCGACGAGCAGCGCCACGAAGATGACCGCGAGCAGAATTTCCATGCTCTGAAAGTACCCGGGGAGCGCCCGTCGTACGCGTTTGGCAAGCTCTGGTCATGAGCTTCTCGACGCTGGCCGTGGTGGTGTTCTGCCTCGTCACGGGTGGCGCGCTGGGCTGGTTCGCGGCCAGGTCCCGGTCGGCGGCCGACCTCGCCCGGCTGGAGGCCACCCTGGCCGCGACGCGGGAGGGCGAGGGGCGGCTGGAGCAGTCGATGCGGGCGCTGGGCTACGAGGCGACCGCGCAGTCGCAGGAGGCGGTGGCCCGGGCGGTGGCGCCGCTGCACGAGACGCTGCGCCGCTACGAGTCCCGGGTCGCCGAACTGGAGCACGCCCGCGTCGACGCGTACGCCGAGCTGCGCGAGCAGGTCCGGGCGATGAGCGCCGTCTCCGGCGAGCTGCGCACGGAGACCAAGCAGCTCGTGGCGGCGCTGCGCGCGCCGCAGGTGCGGGGCCGCTGGGGCGAGCACCAGCTACGCCGGATCGTCGAGGCCGCCGGCCTGCTGGAGCACTGCGACTTCAGCGAGCAGGTCACCGCCGCGACCGACCACCAGGGGGTACGCCCCGACCTCGTGGTCCGGCTGCACGGGGGCCGCTCGGTGGTGGTGGACGCGAAGGCGCCCTTCGACGCGTACCTGACGGCGATGGAGGCCCGCGACGAGCGGGGCCGGGACACGCACCTCGACGCGCACGCGCGGCACCTGCGGGCGCACGTCGACGCGCTGGCCGCGAAGACCTACTGGGCGGCGTTCGACCAGACCCCGGAGTTCGTGGTGCTGTTCGTGCCGGCCGATCCGTTCCTCGACGTGGCGTTGCAGCGCGATCCGACGTTGCTGGAGCACGCCTTCGCCCGCAACGTGGTGCTGGCCACCCCGGCGACGCTGGTGGCGCTGCTGCGTACGGTGGCGTACTCGTGGCGGCAGGAAGCGCTGGCCCGCAACGCGGTGGCGGTGCACTCGCTGGCCCGCGAGCTGTACGGGCGGCTGTCCACGCTGGGCGATCACGTGGGCAAGCTCGGCGCGTCGCTGGGCGGGGCGGTGACCGCGTACAACCGGGCGGTCGGCTCGCTGGAGGCCCGGGTGCTGGTCAGCGCCCGTAAGCTCGCCGAGCTGGGCGTGTCGGACGAGAAGTTGGCCTCGCCGGCGCAGGTCGAGGTGGCCCCCCGGCAGCCGCAGGCCCCTGAGCTGCTCGGCGAGGCCGCACGACCGTCCTGGGTGGACCCGCCGACTCCGTCCCGATAGCAGTACATGCGTGACAATGCGCGCCTGCGCAGGTCACGAAGTGGTCACAACGTACCGATCGGTAGTGACACCACGTACGCCCACCCCAAAGGATTTCGCTCACGCGTGCCCTGTGATTTCAGGGCCCTGTTCTCTGGAGGAAAAGAGAACGTGAGCAAACCCCGAAACCTGAGCCGGCGCACCTCTGCCGGGCTCTTCGCGTCGGTCATGGCGGCCGGTGCCATGACCGGCGCCGGCAGCACCGCGACCGCGAGCGCCGCCCCCGCGACCGAGTCGGAGGCTCCGCAGGCCACCGCCGTGGAGACCCTGGGCGCACACGACGCCAAGCTGCTGAGCGAGGCCGAGGCGAAGCACGCCAAGACCGTGACCCTGATCGTCGCCACCGACAAGGGCGAGGCGAAGGACGTCGCGGACGCGATGCGGCGGCTCGGCGGCACGGTGAGCCGGCGCTTCGACTCCATCGGCTACGTCCTGGCGAAGGTCCCCACCGCGAAGGTGCTCAAGGCCGCCACGCTCCCCGGCGTCGCCGCGGTCGACCTCGACGAGACCATCCAGCTCCCCGACCCGGCCCCGGAGGCCGCGCCCGCCGGCGCAAAGGCCGCCGCGCAGGGCGAGACGCTGGCCGGTCCGGGCGGCGACACCGGCGCGGTGAACCCGTACATGCCGACCAACGAGATCGGCGCGGAGGCGTTCAAGGCCGCCCACCCGGCGTGGGACGGACGCGGCGTCACCATCGGCATCATGGACTCCGGCGTGGACCTCGACCAGCCGGCGCTCCAGACCACCACCACCGGCGAGCGCAAGATCGTGGACTGGGTCACCGCCACGGACCCGCTGGAGGACGCCACCTGGCGCGCGATGATCACCGAGGTCACCGGCCCGAGCTTCACCGCGGGCGGCGCGACCTGGACGGCCCCGGCGGGCAGCTACCGGTTCAACACCTTCCGCGAGTCGATCACGGCCGGCAGCGACCCGGCCGGTGACGTCAACCGCGACGGCGACACCACCGACACCTTCGGCATCCTCTACAACACCACGACGCACGACATCCGGGTCGACGCCAACTCCAACCGGGACTTCACCGACGACGAGGTGATGCGCCCGTACAAGGAGAAGTTCCAGGTCGGACACTTCGGCACGGACAACCCGGCCACCGCGGTCCGCGAGCAGATCCCGTTCGTCGTCGAGTACCGCGAGGACGTCGACACCGCACCGATCGGCGGCCCCGGCCTGGTCGACTACGTCAACATCGGCATCATCGAGTCGACCCACGGCACGCACGTCGCCGGCATCACCGCCGCCAACGACATGCTGGGCAACAGCGCGTTCGACGGCGCGGCCCCCGGCGCGAAGCTCGTGTCGGCCCGGGCCTGCTCCTGGGGCGGCGGCTGCACCGCCGCGGCGCTCACCACCGGCATGGCCGACCTGGTGATCAACCGCAGGGTCGACGTGGTCAACATGTCGATCGGCGGCCTGCCGGCGCTCAACGACGGCTCGAACGCCCGCGCGCAGCTCTACAACGAGCTGATCAACACCTACGGCGTGCAGCTGTTCATCTCGGCCGGCAACTCCGGCCCCGGGTTGAACACCATCGGCGACCCGTCGGTGGCCGAGAACGTGGTCAGCGTCGCGGCGAGCATCAGCAAGGACACCTGGCTGGCGAACTACGGCTCGGTCGTCCGCAAGGACAACGCCCTGTTCAACTTCTCCTCGCGCGGCCCGCGTGAGGACGGCGGCTCCAAGCCGAACATCGCCGCCCCCGGCTCGGCGATCTCCACCGCGCCGACCTGGCAGGCCGGCAGCCCGGTCCCCGAGGCCGGCTACCCGCTGCCGCCGGGCTACCAGATGCTCAACGGCACCTCGATGGCCTCCCCGCAGGCCGCCGGCGCCGCCGCGCTGCTGCTGTCGGCCGCCAAGGCGACCGACAAGGGGGTCACCCCGGCCGCGCTCCGTCGGGCCATCTACACCTCGGCCAAGCCGATCGCGGGCGTCGCGACGTACGCGCAGGGCTACGGCATGTTCGACGTGCCGGGTGCCTGGGCGCTGCTGGACAAGGGCGTGCAGACCCGGTCGTACGTCTCCGACGCGCCCGTCTGCACCGAACTGTCGGCGAACCTGACCCGGTACGACAAGGCCACCGGCGCCTTCGTGCCGAACCCGCACCGGGGCACCGGCGTCTACAACCGCTGCGCGGTGACGCAGGGCGGTCAGCCGCTGAAGAAGTCCAAGACGTACGAGGTGAAGGTCACCCGGACCAGCGGCCCGAACAAGAGCCTGCTGCACAACGTGACGCTGCGCGGCAACGACGGCACCTTCAGCACAAAGCAGCAGGTCTGGCTGCCGCTGAACAAGACCGTGACCATCGCGGTGAAGGCCAAGCCGATGACCGCCGGGGCACACGGCGCGCTCCTGCTGATCGACGACCCGGCCACCTCGGTGGTCGACTTCGAGGTCTCCACCGTCGTGGTGGCCGCCACCGACGTGGTGAAGCCGGCGTACTCCTTCTCGGCCGAGGGCTCGGTTGAGCGGAACAGCTCCACCTCGTACTTCGTGACGGTCCCGCCGGGCGCGGGCGCGATCCAGGTCAACCTGGCCGGCATCGCCACCAGCTCGCAGACCCGGTTCATCGCGATCAACCCGTACGGCGTTCCGGTGGAGAGCACCGCGAGCACCGCCTGCTACACCAACTTCTCCAACGCCGCCGCCTGCAAGCCGCAGGAGCGGGACTACCCGCGCCCGATCGCCGGGGTCTGGGAGTTCGAGGTGGAGTCGCGGCGCACCTCGCCCGCGCTGGACAACCCGTTCCAGCTCCAGGTGCGGGTGCAGGGCGTCACGGTCGAGCCGGCCGTGGTCGAGCTGCCGTCGGTCACCGCCGGCACCCCGACCGAGGTCACCTGGGGCCTGACCAACACCTTCGGCCCGGTCGCGGTGACCGGTCAGGGCAGTCCGCTGGCGAGCGTGCGCGCCGAGCGGCCGACGATCGGCGAGGGCGCGCAGCAGGAGTACCTGGTCGAGGTTCCGGCCGGCGCGGCCAGCTTCACGGCCCGCATCGGCAACACCGCGGACCTCGGCGCCGACCTGGACCTGTTCGTCTTCCGGGGTGCCACCGAGGTCGGCCGCGCAGCCGACGGCGACTCGGAGGAGGCGGTGACCCTGACCAACCCGCCCGCCGGCACCTACCGCGTCCTGGTCGACGGGTACGCCGTCAACGGGCCGGGCACCAGCACCGCCTACGACTACCGGGACTCGTTCTCGGCGGCGTCGCTGGGCACGCTGACCGCTGCGGCCACCCCGCTCGCCCTGGCCAACGGTGCCACCGCCGCCCTCACCGGCACGGTGACCGCCCAGTCCGCCCCGGCCGCCGGTCGCGAGCTCTACGGCGATCTGGCCGTGACCACCACAGAGGGCGCGGTCGTCGGCCGCGGTTCGGTGGCGATCGGCGCGGTCAACTGACCCTCGCCGCCTGACCACTCCGCCTCACCACAGGAGCCCGTCCCCGCCTCGGCGGGGGCGGGCTCCTGCCGTCACCGGTCGGGACCGCCGGCACACGCGACCGACGCGCGGATGGGCGTGGCACGCGGATGGGGCCCGGCACGCTTGGATGGGCGGCCGGGCCGGCGGCGGGACGATCCGCGCCTCAGGCGCGGCGGGCGGACTCCACGACGAACGGGATGCCCTGCTGGCACGTGGTGAGCATGTCGGGCTGCGCCCGGCCGGTGACCGTGACCTTCGCGCCGGCGGCCAGCACGTCGGTGGGACCGCCGATGAGCTGGTAGCCGTCCAGCAGGCGGCAGCCCGGCTCCACGCCGGCCTCGACGGTGCCGGTGAGGGTGGTGGCGCCGACGCCCGGCGGGATGCTCGGGCGGCCCGCCGATGGGCGGCTCGGGGGCACCGAGGACGACGGGGCCGGCACCGTCGGGTCGACCGGATCGGTGCTGGACGCGTCGGTCACCGCGGATCCTCCCGAAGGGCTGGGGCCGGGGGTGGCGTCACCGGCGCCCTGGCCACCGCAGGCGCTCAGGGCCGCGCAGGTGACCAGCGCGGCGACGATGATCCGAGTGGTCTTCATACCCGATCAGACGTCGCCCACCGGTGATCCGTTCCCCACCGGTCGGGCGCGGGCCGGTCGATCATGGGCGGGACGCGGCGGCGGCCTTCATGTCGCGCTTGAGTTCCTGCGGCAGCGAGAAGGTCAGCCGCTCGTTGGCGGTGACCACCTCGTCCACGTCGGTGAAGCCGCGCGCGGCGAGGTGCGCCAACACATCCTGGACCAGCTCGTCGGGAACGCTCGCCCCGGAGGTCAGGCCCACCGTGCCCGCCCCCTCCAGCCAGGCGTCGTCGATCTCGTGGGCGAAGTCGACGAGATGACCGGCACGGGCACCGGCGTCCAGGGCGACCTCGACCAGCCGAACGGAGTTCGAGGAGTTGCGCGAGCCGACGACGAGGACCACGTCGCACTCCGGGGCGATCTCCTTGACCACGTGCTGGCGGTTGGAGGTGGCGTAGCAGATGTCGTCGCTGGGCGGCGACTGGAGCAGCGGTAGCCGGGACTTGAGCCGGGCCACGGTCTCCAGCGTCTCGTCGACCGACAGCGTGGTCTGGGAGAGCCAGACCACCTTGCTCGGGTCCCGCACGGTGACCCTGTCGGCGTCGTCGGGGCCGTCGACGAGCTGGATGTGCGCGGGGGCCTCGCCGGCGGTGCCGATGACCTCCTCGTGCCCCTCGTGGCCGATCAGCAGGATGTCGTAGTCCTCGGCGGCGAACCGCTTGGCCTCCTGGTGCACCTTGGTCACCAGCGGGCAGGTGGCGTCGATCGCCTTCAGCGAGCGGGCCCTCGCCTGCTCGTACACCTCGGGGGCGACGCCGTGGGCCGAGAAGATCACGGTCGCGCCCTCGGGCACCTCCTCGTTCTCCTCCACGAAGACCGCGCCCTTGGCCTCCAGGGTCCGCACCACGTGCTTGTTGTGCACGATCTGCTTGCGCACGTAGATCGGGGCGCCGTAGAGCTTGAGCGCCTCCTCGACGGTCTGCACCGCCCGGTCGACGCCCGCGCAGTAGCCGCGGGGCTTGGCCAGGAGCACGCGCTTGCCGGTCCGGGGAGTCGTCTCAGCCTGAGTCACCCGCCCATCGTACGTGCCGCCCCCGAACCACCCTCCGTTGATCAAGGGGTACGCGCCGGCGGGCGACGCGGCTTTCCCGATCGTCGGAGGGCGTCCGTAGGGTGAGGGCGTGAGTGCGGATGAGAGCGGCCGGAGCAGCTCCGACGAGCCGTGGCCGGTGCGGGTCGTCAGCCAGAAGGTGGGGGCCTGGATCGCCCGGCTCGGCTGGGTGTGGGTCGACGGGCAGGTGGCGCAGATCAGCCGGCGGCCCGGGGCCAGCACGGTGTTCCTCACCCTGCGCGACCCGTCGGCCGATTTGAGCCTCACCGTCACCACCAACCGGGACGTCCTCGACGCCGGTGCCCCCGAGCTACGCGAGGGCGCCCGGGTGGTGCTGCACGCCAAGCCCGAGTTCTACGCGGCCCGGGGCACGCTGAGCCTGCGCGCCGACGAGATCCGCCAG
The DNA here is from genome assembly GCF_004348615.1 of Micromonospora sp. KC207. Classification (NCBI taxonomy): domain Bacteria; kingdom Bacillati; phylum Actinomycetota; class Actinomycetes; order Micromonosporales; family Micromonosporaceae; genus Micromonospora; species Micromonospora sp. KC207. The sequence continues at coordinate 3,903 of NZ_SMKJ01000237.1, read as the reverse complement.
GTGGGGCTGGGCGAGCTGCTGGCCCGGCTGGAGAAGCTCAAGAAGCTGCTGGCCGCCGAGGGGCTGTTCGACCGGGCCCGCAAGCGACGGCTGCCGTTCCTGCCGGGCCGGGTCGGGCTGATCACCGGCCGCGCCTCCGCCGCCGAGCGGGACGTGCTGACCAACGCCCGCCGGCGCTGGCCGGCCGTGGAGTTCCGCACGGTCAACGTGGCCGTGCAGGGGTCGGGCGCGGTGCCGCAGATCGTCGACGCGCTGAAGGTGCTCGACGCCGACCCGACCGTCGACGTGATCGTCATCGCCCGGGGCGGCGGCGGCATAGAGGACCTGCTGCCCTTCTCCGACGAGGCGCTGTGCCGGGCGGTCTTCGCCTGCCGTACGCCGGTGGTCAGCGCCATCGGCCACGAGACGGACGCGCCGCTGGTCGACTATGTCGCGGACCTGCGGGCCTCCACCCCGACGGACGCCGCGAAGCGGGTCGTTCCCGACCTGACCGAGGAGCTGCGCCTGATCCAGCAGGCCCGGCACCGGGTGGAGCGGGCGGTCCGCCACCTGGTCGACCGGGAGGCGAACCGCCTCGACGGGCTGCGGTCCCGACCGGTGCTGGCCCGGCCGCAGGTGATGGTGGAGCAGCGGGTCGCCGACGTGACCGCGCTGCGCCAGCGGGCGGGGCGCACCCTGCAACACCGGCTCGGCGCGGCGGAGGACGAGCTGCGGCACACCCTGGCCCGGCTGCGCGCCCTGTCCCCCGCCGCGACCCTGGAGCGGGGCTACGCGATCGTCCAGCGCGCCGACGGCCACGTGGTGCGGGCGGCCGGCGAGGTGGGCGGGGGCGACCCGCTGCGGGTACGCCTCGCCGAGGGCGAGCTGGCCGTCACGGTCGACGGCTGAGCCGCGCGCGGCTCAGGGGCGGGATGTGCTGGGATGGGACAGATGACTGACGCGAAGAACGCCGGGCCGGACGAACGGCTCAGCTACGAGCAGGCCCGCGCCGAGTTGGCCACGGTGGTGGAACGGCTGGAGACCGGCGGCACCTCGCTGGAGGAGTCGCTGGCGCTGTGGGAACGCGGCGAGAAGCTGGCCGAGGTCTGCCAGCGCTGGCTCGACGGCGCGCGGGCCCGCATCGACGCGGCCCGGCGGCAGCCGGACTCCTGAGGCAGGGGGCGCGGCTGCGGGGCGGTCACCGCCGCCCCGGCAGGCCGGCACCACCGTCAGTTGAACAGGTTGTACAGCTCGTTCGGGGCCTCGACGACATGGTCGGCCGGCGGGCGCTGGGCGGCCGTCGCGGCACCGTAGTCGGCGTACGTGATCCGGATGTCCTGGGCCTTGTTCTGCCCGGACGCCGGGATCTGGATCACCAGCTCGCTGAGCCGGGCCTGCGGGTCCAGCTTGGCGGTGAACGGCACCGACCGGGCCTGCTGCCCGAGCGCCTTGATCAGCTCGGCGTTCAGCGAACCGGCCTCGGCGGCCTTCGTCACGTCGATCGTGCCCGCGTACGCGCCCTCGCCGGTCCGCCGGACCTCGGTGACGCCCTGGGTCAGCACCTCGCTGCCGGCTGGGTCGACCTCCTCGAAGTCGAAGCCCAGGTTGCGGTTGCCCTTGATCCTGCTCTGGTCGAGGTGCTGGTACTTGCCGAGGTTGAGGCTCTGCACGCCGGGCAGCGTGGCCGCCTGGCCGCCGAGGTCGAGCTTGACCCAACTGTCCGGCTTGAGATGCACCAGGTCCAGCTTCATCTGCACGTCCGAGGAGGCGTCGCCGATGGTCAGCTTCATCTCGGCGCTCTGGCTGGGCTCGTGCACCTGCCCCTCGGCGGTGGTGCCGACGCCGGTCATGGTGAACCGGAAGTTGCCGTTGCGGATCTCGTTCGTGGAGTTCAGCAGGGCCTGCTTGGCGTCGCCCGTGCCGGGCGAGGCGCTGCCCGCCGCCGCGCTGCCGGAGACCGTCGGGGACGCCGAGACCCCCGCCTCCCCCGTCCCGGTGCCGTTGCAGGCGGCCAGAGCAGGAGTGAGCAGCGTCACGGCGAAGAGCGCCGCGCTGAAGCGTCGAATGGTCACGTGAACCTCTCCAAGTGGGTCGTCCGGCCCGCGCGGGCGCCGGAGGGGACGCCTACCTCTGTTCCCTGCCGCCGCGTTCCGCAATCCCTGTCCGGATCATCCGACCCGCGCCCGTCGCGCGGGCGCCCCGGCGGGAGGGCTGCGGATGCCACCCTCCCGCCGGCACCGGATCAGTCCTTGAACATCTCGTAGACCTGGTCGGAAGCCTCGACGACCTGGTCCGCCGACGGCTGCTCCACGGCGGTGGCGGCACCGTAGTCGGCGTACGTGACCTTGAGGTCCTGCGCCTTACTGGAACCGGCGGCCGGCACCTTGACGACGAACTCCGTGAGCCGGCCCTGCCCGTCGAGCTTCGCGGTGAACGGCACGGCCTTGGCCTTGCCGGCGAGGTCCTTGACGATCTCGACGTCGAGCACGTCCGAGCCGGTGGCCTTGGTCGCGTCGAGAGTGCCCTCGTACGTGCCCTCGCCGGTCTTCCTGACGTCGGTGATCGCCTTGGTCAGCGCCTCGCTGCCGGCCGGGTCGACGTCGGAAAAGTCGAACTGAAGGTCCTTGACGTCCTTGATCTTCGAGCGGTCGAGGTGCTGGTACTTGCCCTTGAGCGCCTTGACGCCGGGGATCGTGTCGGCCATCGGGCCGGTGAACTCCATCTTCACCCAGCTGTCGGTGTCGATGAAGACGAGGTGCATGTTGATCGACAACTCCTCGGCGTCGGAGTCGCCACCGGTCATCTTCATCTCGGCGCTCTTCGACGGCATGTGCACCGTGCCGCTGCCGTTGAACTCACCGCCGGTCATGGCGAAGGTGAAGTTGCCCTTGCTGAGCTCCGTGGTGGAGGCGAGCAGCGCCGCCTTGGGGTCGGCGGGCGCCGCCGGGGCGGCGGAGGCCCCACCGGCGGCCGGCTCGTCGGCCGCCGAGTTGTTGCAGGCGGTCAGGCCGGGGACGAAAAGGGCGGCGGCGAGGACGCCGACGCTCCACCGTCGAATGTTCACGTCGTTCTCTTTCTGAAAGGCTCCCCGGCCGTATCGCGCGACCGGGGTTGAGCCGGGGCAGCCTAACGGACGGGTCGGACGCTCGCGGCCCTCCGCCGGTCGGGCGGCACCCGCACCGGACCCTCGAACAACCGCACGTTGACTGCCTTCAGCGACTTCCCGCAAACTTCAGCGACTTCCCGCGGAGTCGGTCACGGAGGCTGGTCGACGTGACTCTTCGTCACGCTCCTCCGACCCCACACCTAGCGGACCGCGTCTGCGAGCCGGCGCAACTCGTTCTCCCGGGCGTCCCCGACGACGATCACCGTGCGGCCCGGCTCGAGCAGCACCAGGGCCTGCTCGTTGCCCCGGGCGGTGTACCGCTGCCAGTTGCGTCCGCCCACCTCGGTGGGGCCCTGGGGCTGCCCCTCGGCGGTCAGCTCGGCGGGCAGCAGCCGCTCCGGCGGCACGTTGCTCTGCACCAACTGGGCCCCCCGCCCCTCCGGGGTGAGGTAGCCGATCCGCAGGTTGGACCCGCCCTCGACGGTGCGGTAGCTGGCGCTTACCGTCTTCCAGTCGGCGCCGAGCCCGGTCGGCTGGCTCACCGGGAACACGTTGGCCGCCCGGGCCTGCTCCAGGGCGGGGGCCGGGTCGACCGTGCTCGGCTGGTCACCGCCGAGGAAGCCCCGGTAGAAGGCGAGCAGCAGAGCGATCGGGACGAGCAGCACCAGCAGGGAGATCGCCATGTCCTTCGGCGACCGCTCCGACCGAGCCTTCTCCCGGCCCGACGGAGCCGCCTGCGGGGCCGGCGGGAGCGTCTCCCGAGCCGACGGGGTCGGCGTCGACGGGGTCGACCGGGTCGGGGGTGCCGGGGTCGGCTC
>NZ_SMKJ01000236.1:0-11541 GCF_004348615.1 Micromonospora sp. KC207 | reverse complement strand
CGCCGACACCGCGCGACCGGCCGCCGATCTGGCCGCCGGTCGCGAGGCGGCGAAACCTACTCCGGCCGAGCCGGAGACGCTGAAGCCGGAGCAGGCGAAACCCGAGCAGGCGAAGCCGGAGACGACCAGTTCGGAGCCGCAGAAGCCCGAGCCTGTGGACGGCGGCACCGGGTCGGGCGGTTCCACGGCAGCGGCCGAGGCGCCGGAACCGGCCGACGCCGAGCAGGCCGCGGGCGAGGTCGGGAAGCCGACCGGGCTGGCCCGCCGGCGCCGGGTGCCGTTCGCCCACGCCGTACGCATGCCTCCGGCCCGGCAGGCCGCGATCGCCACCGTCCGCGCCACCCGGGCCTGGTCCCGCCGCCCGAGCGGGCGGCTCACCCTGCCCGGCCTGTTCCTGCTCGCCCTGGTCGCCGGGACCGTCGCGGCCGGCGCGATGCTGGTGCCGGCGTCCGCGCCGGAGTCCCGGCCGGTGGCGGTGGACGCCACCGGCGGCACGTCCGGGGTCGGCACGGCGGCACCGCAGGACGGGTTGCTGCCCGGCGGGTCGGCCACCCCGCTGCCGTCCGGCGCGAGCGCGGGCCCGGTGGTACCGACGCCGACCGGCCGGCCGGCGGACGCGCTCGCCGCGTGGGCCCAGCAGACCGGGGCGAAAGTCGGCATCTCGCCGGTGGCCATGCAGGCATACGGCTATGCCGAGCTGGCGCTCGCCCAGACCAACCGGAGCTGCCAGCTCAGCTGGACGACCCTCGCCGCCATCGGGTACGTCGAGTCGCGCCACGGTCAGGCCAACGGCGCCACCCTCGGCCAGGGCGGGCGGGCCCTCCCGGAGATCATCGGCGATCCGCTCGACGGCAACGGCGGCCGGCAGCGGATCACCGACACCGACCGGGGGCAGTACGACCGGGACACCGTCTACGACCGGGCGATCGGGCCGATGCAGTTCATCCCGACCACCTGGCAGGAGATCGGCGCGGACGCCGACAACGACGGCCGTAGGGATCCGCACGACCTGGACGACGCGGCCCTGGCCGCCGGCAACTACCTCTGCAAGGGCGGCCGGAACATGACCGTTCCGGGCGACTGGTGGGGGGCCATCCTTTCGTACAACGACGTGCGCCGGTACGCCCAGGACGTCTTCGACAAGGCCAACGCGTATGGGCTGGCCAGCCGCACGTGAGGTGATCGTCCGGGCATATCGGAGAATCCGGGCCCATCGGAGAACTGGACACTTCCGTCAAGCTGCCGTAAGCGGCAAGCTAGACGAGTGATGGTGCGCGAGTGGGACCCCCGGACCGCGTCGTCCGCCGAGATAGCGTCGCTGGTGGACACGCTGAACGCGGTGCTGGTGGCCGACCTCCCGCAGGACCCGCCCTGGCGGGAGAACTTCCTGCGGGAATACCTCTCCGAGGTGATGCCCGGCGAGCGGCGGATCTCCTGGGTGGCCCAGGCCGATCCGGCCACCGGGGGCGGGTCCGGCCCGATCCTCGGCCACGTCCACGTGCTGCTGCTCGGCGACATCGGGGTGCTGGAGGTGCTGGTGCATCCGTCGGTGCGCCGCACCGGCCTGGGCCGGGACCTGGTCCGCCTGGCGGCCCGCCGGGTCTACCAGGAGGGCTTCCAGTCGATTGGGGTCGAGGTCGTCGGCGACACCCCGTCCGTGGCGTTCTACCAGGCGCTGGGCTTCTCCCGGGAGTACGTGGAGACCCGCAGCGTGCTCGACCTGTCCGCGGTGGACTGGTCGGCGCTGGCCGACATGGCCACCGGCGTCGGCGTGGGGTACCAGGTCCAGTTCTGCCCGGGCGGTCCCCCGGACGATCTGATCGAGGCGTACGCGCGGGCCAAGGCCGAGGTGCGCGACGTGGACGACGGCGAGCTCCGTCCCAGCTCGTACGACCCGCAGCGGCTACGCGACAGCCTGGACACGCTGCACCGCCGGGGCATGAAGCCCTACATCGTGCTCGCCACGAACGAACGGACCGGCGAGGTCGCCGGGCTGACCGAGGTGGTGGTGCCGGCGCAGCACCCGACCCGCGCCGATCAGTACGACACGATCGTGGTGCAGGAGCACCGGGGCTACGGCATCGACCGGGCGATCAAGGCCCGGATGCTGCTGGAGCTGCGCTCGGCCGAGCCGGAGCTGACCGAGGTGCAGACCTGGAACGCCCAGGCAAACGAGGCGATGTTGAAGGTCAACGCCGAGCTGGGGTACCGCCCGGACCGGGAGTGGTGCGAGTACAGCGTGGACGTGGCCCAACTGGTGCACCGGCTCGACGCCCCCCGTTGAGCCCTGTTCACCAAAGCCGTTGGCCCGGTCATCCATTTCTTGAGTCGGCTATTCACCAAAGCGCCCCGCGGGGGATGGACGGCGGACAGCGCCGCCGCCTAACGTGCGTTCGTTCACGTCCACCCATCGTGGAGGCCCCATGCGCCCGCGCCGCAGATATGCCGCGCTCGCGACCGCCGTAGCCGTCACCATTCCGGTCATCGGCGTCGCACCCACCGCGGCCAGCGCCGCGCCCACCGACCTGTTCATCTCGGAGTACGTCGAAGGTTCGTCGAACAACAAGGCGATCGAGCTGTACAACGGCACCGGTGCCCCCGTCGACCTCACCGCCGGCGGATACCAGCTCCAGCTCTACTTCAACGGCAACACCACGGCCACCACCCTGGCGCTCACCGGGACCGTGGCCGCGGGCGACACGTTCGTGTTCGCCGCCGCCTCGGCCGCGCCGGCGGTCCTCGCGCAGGCCGACCAGACGACCGGTGCCAGCCTGTTCAACGGTGACGACGCGATCGTGCTGCGCCGGGGCGACGTCGTCCTCGACTCGATCGGCCAGGTCGGCGTCGATCCGGGCACCGAGTGGGGCACCGGCGTCACCAGCACCGCCGACAACACGCTGCGCCGGCTGCCCACGGTCACCTCCGGCGACACCGACCCGTCGGGCGCCTTCGACCCGGCTGCCCAGTGGGCCGGCTTCGCCACCGACACCTTCGACGGGCTCGGCACCCACACCGTCGACGGTGGCGGCCCGGTCGACCAGCCCGCCACCGTCACCTGCGGGGGCGCGCTGACCACGGCCGCCGGCACCGCCGCCAGCCGCGAGGCCACCGCCACCGACCCGGACGACAGGGTCGTCGACCTGGCGGTCACCTCGGTCAGCCCGACCCCGGCCACCGGCACGATCAGCCGGACCGGGTTCACCCCGGCCGACGCCGTCGGCGGCACGGCCCGCGCCACGGTCGCCACCAGCGCCGACCTGGCCGCCGGGGCGTACACGGTGACCCTGACCGCGACCGACGCGGACGGCACCACCGCCACCTGCGCGCTGGCCGTGACGGTGACCCGGGAGCTGACCGTCGGCGAGGTGCAGGGCCCGACCACCGACGCCGAGTCCGGCCCGGCCGACCGGTCGCCGCTCGCGCCGGCCTCGGGCAACGGCGCCAGCAGCACCCTGTACGACGTGCGGGGCGTGATCACCCAGCTCACCCTGGCCCGCACCTCGGCCGGTGCCGACCAGCGCGGTTTCTTCCTACAGAGCCGCGCCGACGCCACCGACGGCGATCCGGGGTCCTCGGACGGCATCTTCGTCTTCATGGGCTCGTTCACGTCGCTGATCGGCGGCTACGTGCCGACGGTGGGCGACGAGGTGGTGCTGCGGGCCCGGGTGTCCGAGTACTACAACCTCACCCAGCTCTCCGGGGCCTCGCTGGTCCGCAAGCTCGCCTCCGGGCTCGACGTGAACGCCGTCGTCGCCGTCGACGACGCTGTGCCCCCGGCCGACCTGCCCACCGCCGAGCGGTTCTGGGAGCGGCACGAGGGCGCCCGGCTGAAGGTCCGGGCCGGCAGCGGCGCGGTGAGCGGCCGGGACGTGTTCTCGTCCACCGCAGACTCCGAGGTCTGGGTGGTCGACCGGGACGACCCGCTGCTGGACCGCTCCGACGCGTACGCCCGCCGGGTCTTCCGGGACGCGCACCCGCTGGACAACGACCCGACCCGCCGCTTCGACGACGGCAACGGTCAGCGGATCATGCTGGGCACCATGGGCGTCAAGGCCACCGCCGGGGACAGCACCACCCTGCTGCCGCCGGCGCGGACCTTCGACACCCTCACCGAGGACGCGTACGGCGCGCTCTACTACTCGTTCGAGAAGTACGGCGTCCAGGTCGAGCGGGCCGCCTTCGCCACCGGGGCCGACCCGTCGCGGAACAACCCGCCGCAGCCGGCCGACCGGTCGCGGGAGATCGCGGTCGCGACCTACAACGTGGAGAACCTGTACGACCACCGGGACGACCCGTTCGACGGCTGCGACTTCACCGGCAACGCCGGGTGCACCGGGGTCAGCCCGCCGTTCGACTACGTGCCGGCCAGCGAGGCCGACTACCGGGAGCACCTGACCTCGCTCGCCGACCAGATCCGCACCGACCTGCACGCGCCGGACCTGATCCTGGTGCAGGAGGCCGAGGACCAGGACATCTGCTCCGTCTCCGGGGGCGCGCTGGTCTGCGGCGAGACGAACGACGCCGACGGCGCGCCGGACACCCTTCAGGAGCTGGCCCTCGCCGTCGCCGCCGCCGGCGGGCCGGCGTACGCCGCCGCGTACGACCGGACCGGCGCGGACGCCCGGGGCATCACCGCCGGGTTCCTGTACCGCACCGACCGGCTGTCGCTGGCCGAGGCGACCGCCACCGACCCGCTGCTCGGCTCCGCACCGGTGGTGCCGTACCGGTCGGAGGGGCTGCCGTCCAACGCGGACGTACAGAACCCGAAGGCGCTCAACGCGGTGCTGCCGGCCGACACCGACACCTCCACCGGCAAGGACGGCAACAACGTCTACACCCGCGCCCCGCAGCTAGGCAGGTTCTGGGTCAAGGCGACCCCGGGCGGGTCCGAGGGATACCACCTGTGGGCGCTGAGCAACCACTTCTCGTCCGGGCCGGACAGCCGGGTCGGGCAGCGCACCGAGCAGGCGCGGTACGGGGCCGCGCTGGTCACCGCGATCCACAACGCGGACCGGAACTCCCGGGTGGTGTACGGCGGAGACCTGAACGTCTTCCCCCGCCCCGACGATCCGATCGCCACCGGGGCCGACCCGACCCCGTCGGACCAGCTCGCCGCGCTGTACGACGCAGGCCTGCACAACCTCTGGGACGACCTGGTCGCCGACGTGCCGTCGTCGGCGTACTCGTACAGTTTCCAGGGGCAGGCGCAGACGCTCGACCACCTGTTCGTCAACGACGCGCTGCGCGACGAACTGGTCCAGGTGCGGGCGGCGCACGTCAACGCCGACTGGCCGGCGGAGTTCACCGGGGACGGGTCGCGCGGTTCCAGCGACCACGACCCGCAGGTGGCCCGGTTCCGGTCCCGCGCGTCGCTGAGCGTCGCCGACGCGACGGTGGCCGAGGGGGACAAGGGCACCCGCCCGCTCACCTTCACCGTCACCGTGTCCCGGCCGCTGTCCCAGCCCGCCCTGATCTGCGCCGCCACGTACGGCACCACGGCGCGGGCCGGGTCGGACTACGACCCGTACGTCGGCTGCAAGCGCCTCCCGGCCGGGCAGACCTCGCTGGCCTTCGCGGTCACGGTGCGGGGTGACCGCAAGCGGGAGTCCGACGAGAAGGTGAACCTGCTGGTGGCCGGGGTTCCGGGCCTGCACCTGGCCGATCCGCTCGCCATCGGCACCATCGCGAACGACGACTGATCCTCCGGCGTCTCCCCGGCGGCCCGTCACCCGGCTTCTCGTCAGGTGACGGGCCGTCGGCCGTACGGAAGTGGTTGGCGCGCGGCGGTGGTGGCAGGCGCCTTCAGTAACGCTGGCGGAGCAGGCGGGCGGCCTCGGCCGCCCAGTAGGTGAGGATGATCTGCGCCCCGGCGCGCCGGATCGAGGTCAGCGTCTCCAGCATCACCCGCTCCCGGTCGATCCAGCCGTTCGCGGCGGCGGCCTCGACCATCGCGTACTCGCCGGAGACCTGGTAGGCGGCGACCGGGACGTCTACCGCGGCCCGGACCGCCGCCACCACGTCGAGGTAGGGCAGGGCCGGCTTGACCATCACCAGGTCCGCGCCCTCGGCGACGTCCAGGGCGACCTCGCGCAGGGACTCCCGCAGGTTCGCCGGGTCCTGCTGGTAGGTGCGCCGGTCCCCGTCGAGGCACGACTCCACCGCGTCGCGGAACGGGCCGTAGAAGGCGGAGGCGTACTTCACCGCGTACGCGAGCACCGCCACGTCGGTGTGACCGGCGGCGTCCAGGGCCCGGCGGACCACGCCCACCTGGCCGTCCATCATCCCGGACGGGCCGACCATCCCGACCCCGGCGGCGGCCTGGGCCACCGCCATCTCCGCGTACGCGGCGAGGGTGGCGTCGTTGTCCACCTCGCCGTCGGGGGTGAGCAAACCGCAGTGCCCGTGCGAGGTGAACTCGTCCAGGCACAGGTCGCTCATCACCACCGTGGCGTCGCCGACCTCGGCGACCACGTCGGCGATGGCGAGGTTGAGGATGCCGCCCGGGTCGATCCCGCCGGAGCCGGTCGCGTCGCGCCGCTCGGGCACCCCGAAGAGCATGATCCCGCCCACGCCGGCCCGGACCGCCTCGGCGGCGGCCTTGCGCAGCGAGTCCCGGGAGTGCTGGAGCACCCCCGGGAGCGACGCGATCTGCCGGGGCTCGGTCAGCCCCTCCTTGACGAACATCGGCACGACCAGTTCGGCCGGGTCGACGCGGGTCTCGGAGACGAGCCGCCGCACGGCCGCGTTGCGACGCAGCCGGCGGGGCCGGATCTCGGGGTACGGCATGAGGGGCCTCCCTGTACGACCTGGTGTGGCCGGTACGACTAGCGGAACCGCAGGGCGGTCGGCCCCTGCACCTTCGAGCCCCGGCGCTGCTTGGCCGGCATGGCGGCAAGCTTCTCGCGCAGCTCGACGGCGTAGGCGGCGAGCGCCTCCACAAGGTCGGGCACCGAGGCGTGCTGAGGCTGGACGTCGACCCGCAGACCGAACTCCGTCGCGGTCTCCGCCGTCTTGGGCCCGATCACGGCGACAACGGTACGCGCGTGCGGCTTCCCGGCGATGCCGACCAGGTTCCGCACCGTGGAGGACGAGGTGAACAGCACCGCGTCGAACCCGCCCGACTTGATCGCGTCCCGGATCTCGGCGGGCGGCGGGGCGGCCCGGACCGTGCGGTACGCGGTCACGTCGTCGACCTCCCAGCCGCGCTCGGTGAGCCCGGCCGCGAGGGTCTCGGTGGCGATGTCGGCGCGCGGCAGCAGCACCCGGCCCACCGGGTCGAGGATCTCGTCGTGCGGCGAGAACTCGGCGAGCAGCCCCTCGGAGGACTGCTCCCCGGCGGGGACCAGCTCCGGCTGGATGCCGAACGCGCGGACGGCGTCCGCGGTGGCCTCGCCGATACAGGCGATCTTGACGCCGCCGAAGTGCCGGGCGTCCAGGCCGTGCTCGGCGAACTTCTCCCAGACCGCGCGGACGGCGTTGACCGAGGTGAAGACCACCCAGGCGTACCGGCCGTCGACCAGGCCCTTGACCGCCCGCTCCATCTGGGCGGGGGTACGCGGCGGCTCGACCGCGATGGTCGGCACCTCGCACGGGATCGCCCCGTACGCGCGCAGCCGCGCGCTCATCGCGCCGGCCTGCTCCTTGGTGCGGGGGACGAGCACCTTCCAGCCGTACAGCGGGCGGTTCTCCCACCAGCTCATCCTGTCGCGCTGGCCGACGCCCTCGCCGACGGTGAGCACGACCCGGCCGGTGAAGCCGAGCGCCGCCGCGACGAACGAGTCCACGGTCGACGTGGTCGTGTACTGGGTCTCCCCGGTGCCGTCGCCGGTCACCCCGACGCCGGTGGTGCCGTCGACCCCGGCGGCGAGCAGGCCGTCGCGGATCGCGGCCAGGTCACCGGCGTCCACGGCGAGCGCCAGCGAGCCCCGGCCGACGGCGGCGGCGAGCGCGTCGAAGTCCAGCGTGGTGACGTCCTCGACGTCGGCGGCGGTGCGCACACCCGGCAGCGGCACGCCCGCGTACGTGGCGACGCCCTCGGCCTGCCCGACACCCGGCACCACCTCGAAGTGCGCGGCGGTCCGGGCGACGGCCTGCACCTCCTTGACCACGGAGTCGTGGCCGAACGGATCGCCGGCGACCAGGTGGACCGCGTTCAGGCCGGACCTCGCGGCCGAGATCAGCACCTTCGCCACGTCACCGGGCACGCCCTCGGCCGGGGAGAACTGGGCGTCGGACTTGGCCTGGGCACGGACGGCGTCGAGCAGCGACTCGGGGACTCCCCGGTCGTACACCACCTGGTCGGCGTCGACCAGGGCGTCGTGCGCCCGGCGGGTCAGCAGGCCCGGGTCGCCGGGGCCGGCCCCGACGAACGCGATGCGGCCTACGGGCTTACGGGTGCGGGTCATTCTGTGCTCCCAAATTGCTGGGTCCCCGGACCGGCGTTTCCTTCGAGGCCGAGGATCGAGTCGGCGCCGAGCTCGAGGAGTTCGGCGGCGAGTGCCTTGCCGATCTCCGCCGCGTCGGCGGGCGTTCCGGTGCGGGACAGCCGGAGGTCTCGCGTGCCGTCCGAGCTGATCACCGCCCCGCGCAGGTAGATCTCATCGCCGACGTCACCTTCGGCGAGTTCCGCATAGGCGGCGACGGGTGCGCTGCACCCGGCCTCCAGGGTGGCCAGCAGCGCCCGTTCCGCGGTGACCGCGGCCCGGGACGGTGCGTGGTCGAGCACCGCGAGCAGCTCGACCAGGTCGGGGTCGTCGGCCCGGCACTCCACGGCCAGCGCGCCCTGAGCGGGCGCGGGCAGCATGAGCATCGGGTCGAGCGTCTCGGTGATCACGTCGGCCCGGCCGAGCCGGGCCAGCCCGGCCCGGGCCAGGACGACCGCGTCGAGGTCGGCGTCCGGGCCGAGGACCCGCGCCAGGCGGGTGTCCACGTTGCCGCGGATCGGGGTGACCTCCAGCTGAAGCCCGAGCGCGTGTAGCTGGGCGATGCGGCGCAGCGCGCCCGTACCGACCACGGCGCCGGGCGGCAGCTCGGCGAGGGTGCGCCCACCCTTGGCGACCAGCGCGTCGCGCGGGTCCTGGCGGGGCGGCACCGCCGCGATGTGCAGCCCGGAAGCCGCCGCGGTGGGCAGATCCTTGTAGGAGTGCACCGCGAGGTCGATGGTGCGGGCGACCAGGGCATCGCGCAGGGCGGAGACGAAGACACCGACGCCGAGCCGGTGCACGGGGGCGGACGAGCGGTCGCCGGCGGTGACCACCTCGACGAGTTCGACCTCACGGCCGGTCGCCGCGGTGAGCGCCGCGGCGACCTGGCCGGACTGGGCCATCGCCAGCGCGCTGCCTCGGGTGCCGAGGCGCAGGGGGGCGGTCATCTCTCGCCTCCGGGGTACGGGGTGGGGCCGGTTTCGACCACGTCGGGGACGGTGTCGACGGGCGAGGTCTGCGGGACCTGGAGGTCGAACAGCTCGCGCAGCAGCGCGGCGTACTGGTCGCCGCCGGGCTCGGCCGCGAGCTGGCGGACCCGCACGGTGGGCTGGTGCAGCAGCCGCTGCACCACCCGGTGCACCGTCCGGGCCACCTCGGCGCGCTGGTCGTCGCTGAGGTCGGGGCGGCGCTGGCCCAGCCGGCGCAGCTCGGCGGTGACCACGTCCTCGGCCCGGCCGCGCAGGGCGGCCACGGTCGGGGCCACGTCGGCGCCGCGCAGCCAGGTGAGGAAGGACTCGACCTCGGCGGAGACGATCCGTTCGACGGCGGCGGCGTCGGCGGCGGCGGGACCGCCGGCCAGGGTCGCCGCCATCCGGTCGATGTCGATCACCTCGACGCCGGGCAGCCCGGCCACGCCGGCCTCGACGTCGCGGGGAACGGCGAGGTCGAGCAGCACGAGCGGGCCCCGGTCGGGGTCGCGGCCGGCGAGCGCCCGGGTGACCACCTCACGGGTGAGGACCGGTTCGGTGGCGGCGGTGGCGGCCACTACGATGTCCACTGTGGAGAGCACGTCGGTCAGCCCGGCCATGGGCGCGGCGCTGGCCCCGTACGACTCGGCCAGCCGGACGGCCCGGTCGGCCCCCCGGTTGGTCACGGTGAGCGGCCCCGCGCCGAGCCGGGAGAGCGTCGCCACGCCCAGCGCGCCCATCGCACCGGCCCCGACCACGAGGGCGGGGCGGCCGGCGAGCGCACCGTCGAGGTACCCGGCGGCCAGGTCGAGCGCGGCGCTGACGACGCTCTGGCCGGCCCGGTCGATTCCGGTCTCGGCGTGCGCCCGCTTGCCTACCCGCAGCGCCTGCTGCATCAGCTCATGCAGCAGCCGGCCGGCGGAGTCGGCCCCGCTGGCCCAGTGGTACGCGTCGCGTAGCTGGCCGAGGATCTGCGCCTCGCCGACGACCATCGAGTCCAGCCCGGCGGCGACCCGGAAGACGTGGTCGACGGCGGCGGCGTCGTAGTGGACGTAGAGATGGTTGGCCAGGCTCGCGGTCGGGGCACCGGCCCGCTCGGCGAGGACGGCGCAGATGTCGCCCAGGCCGCCGTGGAAACCGGACACGACGGCGTAGACCTCCACCCGGTTGCAGGTGGAGACCAGCACCGCCTCGCTCACGTACGGCTGGGCGAGCAGATGGTCCAGGGTCCGGGTGAGGTCGGCCGGGCCGACCGCCAGTTGCTCCAGGGTGGCGATGGGGGCGGTGCGGTAGGACGCGCCGACGACGAGCAGTTTCACGTGCCGATCGCCTCCTGGGGGTCGGTGGCCGCGAGCCCGCCGGGCAGTGCCGTGAGGGCGGTCCCGCCAGCGGCGGGCAACGCGGTCAGCGACGCCTTGCGGTGCTCGTGGAAGGACAGGATCTGCAACTCGATGGCGAGGTCGACCTTGCGCACGTCGACCCCCTCCGGAACCGAGAGTACGCACGGCGCGAAGTTGAGGATGCTCGTCACGCCGACGGCGACCAGTTGGTCGGCGACCGCCTGGGCGGCGCGGGCCGGGGTGGCGATCACGCCGATCGCGATCGACTCCTCGGCGGCGACGCGGGGCAGCTCGTCGACGTGCCGTACGACCAGGCCGTTGATCTCCTCGCCGACCCGTCCCGGGTCGGCGTCCAGCAGCGCGGCGATGCGGAAGCCTCGGCTGGCGAAGCCGTCGTAGCCGGCGAGGGCGTGACCGAGATTACCCACTCCGACCAGGGCGACGGCCCGCCGCTGGGTGAGCCCGAGCACGAACTCGATCTGCTCGACCAGCAGGGCGACGTCGTAACCGACCCCCCGGGTGCCGTAGGAGCCGAGGTGGGACAGGTCCTTGCGGAGCTTGGCGGAGTTGACCCCGGCGGCGCTGGCCAGGCCCTCGCTGGAGACGGTCTCGTGGCCGGACTCGGCGAGGTTGTGCAGGGCGCGAAGGTACTCGGGAAGCCGCGCGACGGTCGCCTCGGGCAGGTCCCTGGCCGGGGAGCAGCTGAGGCAAGCAGTCGTCACCACCGACGGCTTGCAAGGTGACCGCCTCGTGCACGTGCGGGGCCATCGAGGTCCGCTGACCGGGCGTACCCGGCCGGGACTGCTCACC
>NZ_SMKJ01000235.1:0-11563 GCF_004348615.1 Micromonospora sp. KC207 | reverse complement strand
GCGCAAAGCCCCGGGGTGGTGGGCCGCATGGGACGCGCACGGCGGGGTACGGGCGAACAGGCGCTGGAGGTGGCATTGATGATCAGGGAACAGCCCGAGGTCACGTTCGTCGGCACCGCGACGACGGTGCTGCGGGTCGGCGGGTTCACCCTGCTCACCGACCCGAACTTCCTGCATCGCGGGCAGCGGGCGTACCTCGGCCGGGGACTGTGGTCACGTCGGCGCACCGACCCGGCGCTGGAGATCGCCCAACTGCCGGCGCTGGACGCGGTCGTCCTGTCCCACCTGCACGGCGACCACTTCGACCGGGTGGCCCGCCGGGAACTCGACCGGGAACTGCCGATCGTCACCACACCCTCGGCCGAACGAAAGCTGCGCCGCTGGGGATTCCGCGCGGCCGAGGGCCTGCCGACGTGGCGTACCCGGGAACTGCACCGCGACGGCAGCACCCTGCGGCTGACCTCGATGCCCGGCAAGCACGGACCCGGCGCTGTCGATCTGCTCCTGCCCGACGTGATGGGCACGATGATCGACCTGGAGCGCGACGGCACCCGCCGGTTCCGGCTCTACGTGACAGGCGACACACTCAACCGGCCGCTGCTCGCCGAGATCCCACAGCGGTACCCGGACATCGACGCCATGCTTATCCACCTCGGCGGCACCCGGATCGCCGGCGTCCTGCTCACCATGGACGCCGAACAGGGCATCGACCTGACCGAGCTGGTGCAGCCCCGGCTCACCGTGCCGATCCACTACGACGACTACCCGGTTTTCCGCTCGCCCCTCGGCCAGTTCCTCGCCGAGGCCCGGCGACGCGGCCTCGGCGACCGGATCCGGACCATCCGCCGTGGCGAGACCCTTCCCCTCGCCCCGGCGGCGGTCACCGACGGCTCCCGTCCCGCTCCGCCCGCCTGACACACCCCAGCCCACGACGACCCACCCGACCGAGAGGCACGCCCCGGCCGGCCGCGCTCGTCTAGTCAGGCGCGCTCCGAGATCGCCTCGACGAGATCACCCACCGGACGCTCCGGCAGCGACCGGTCCACGACGGCGACGGCCACGATGCCGACGAGGTCGTGCCCGTCGATGACCGACAGCCGGCGTACCCTGTGCCCGCCCATCGTGCGCAGGATCTCCGCGGCGTCGTCGGCACCGACGGTCACCGCCTGGCCTTGGGCCCGCTCGCCAGCGGTCGTGCGGTCGGCATCGGCGCACGCCTCACTTCGGGGGTCGTTGCCGTTCTCCTACCCCGGCCCCGCCGGCCATACGTCCCGGGTCAGCCGCCCGGCCGCCAGGTCGCCGCCGCCCGCCCCAGCCGGTCGTTGACCGCCCGACCCACGCCGACGTCCGGCACCCGCTCCGCGACGATCTCCGCCACCCCGGCCGCGTCGAGCCGGTGCAGCGCGTCGAAGAGCCGGGCCGCGGCCACCGTCAGGTCACCGCCGGGGGACAGCACCTCGACCGCCGCCCAGTCGCCGCCCGCCGGGCGTTCCCGGAAGGCCAACAGCCCCCTTCGGATGCCGTCGCCGGCCGCCGGCTCCGCGCCGCCCACCACCCGCAACGGGGTACGCGGAGCGTAGTGCGCGGCCAGCGTCCCGGGTGCCACCGGCTGACCGGAACTGCCCGGGCGTACGGTCACCGGGCCGACCGCCTCCTCCAGGGCCTCCACCGCAAGCGCGCCGAGCCGCAGCACCACCGGCTGCCCGCCCCGGGCGTCCACGATGGTCGACTCGATGCCGCACCGGGTCGGCCCGCCGTCGAGCACCACGTCGACCGCACCGCCCAGCCCGGCCACCACATGCTCGGCGCGGGTCGGGCTGAGCTGGCCGAACCGGTTGGCGCTCGGCGCGGCCACCGGCACACCGGCCGCCGCGATCAGCGCCCGCGCGGACGCCTCGTCCGGCACCCGCACCGCCATCGTCTCCAGCCCGGAGGTGACGATCGGCGGGATGGCGGCGGGGCGGTCCACGATCAGCGTCAACGGCCCGGGCCAGAACCGCTCGGCCAACGCGGCCACCGCCCCCGGCACCGGCCCCACCAGCGCGGTCAGGTCGGCCGCGTCGGCCAGATGGGTGATGAGCGGGTCGAAGCTCGGCCGCTGCTTGGCCTCGAAAATCCGGGCCGCCGCGCGGGCGTCGAGGGCGTTCGCGCCCAGCCCGTAGACGGTTTCGGTGGGAAACGCCACCAGCCCCCCGGCCCGCAGGACCGAGGCCGCTTCGGCAATGCCGCTCCCGGCGGGCAGGACGCGCGGAGATCCGGTGCTCACCCCACGACGCTAGCCTGCCCGCACCGGGGGCACCGCCGGTGGGCCTTTCCGTTTCCGTGCGTGAGCAGGCGAGTACTGGGCCGAAGTCACCTTCGGCCCAGTACTGGATCCATGGATGAACTCAGCTGCTATCCGTGGCTCAGCTTAGCCGCGCGTCTCGCCCTACCGGCGTCGGATAAGAACCATCAGCATGCTTCCGAGCAGAAGCAGGCTGCCGCCGAGCGCGGCCGGCACGACGATTGACGGACTGGCCGAGCGAGTCACCGGTGACCGGCAGCTTCGTCCGCGTCCGGGTCGGGGTCGGAGTCGGTGTAGGAAGTACGTAGCGCCCCTAGCCGACCATCATGAATCGGCCCAAACTACTAACTATCACCACAAAAGCTTTCAAAGCTTTCCAAATGTCGCATCTGATCCGAACGGGTGGCCCTACACTCCGCAACCGCGCTTGATGACGGCGCTTCCGGTGCCGACGAGGCCGACCATCGACGCCACTAGCCTGGGCGTTGACCCCACCGCGCCGCCTCGGACGCTGGAAGCCTGGTTCAGAGAAGGCTGCACGAAGTGAAAGCGCATGACGGTACTCGTCCCTCGAGCTGACGCGCTACCGATGGGCAGCCACGAAGCACCTGGCGCCGGGGCTGGTCGGGTGAAGCTCGATCGGCTGACGCCTCGGGAAGTGCAGCAGTTCCTGGCCGGCCTGTGGGGCAAGCTGGCACCGGCGAGCATCGCCAGATGGAAACCGCGGAACGTGAACCGTCGCTTTGAGCAGCTGCGTTCGGGGGCCAGTCTGGAGTGGCTGCACCTGCACGACCTGCGGCACGCGTTCGCCACGTTCCTCCTCGTCCAGGGCAAGGAGCTGCGGACGGTCTTGAAACTGCTCGGGCACTCCACGATTCGGATGACGGCCGACACCTACGGGCACGTCCTACCGGCGCGGGCTCGTCCGGCCGCCTCGGCCATCGGTCGCGTGCTCGGCGAAGAGGGAACCGCCCGAGGAGCTTGGCTGTACTCGGGGTCGAGATCAACCAAGGAAAGTGCTGGTGGGCCGGAGGCACCACCATGCGAACCGCGCCGCCACGATCTCCGGCGACCCGCTGCCCCTAGGTTTGCCCAGCCTGCGGGTGCCGATCGGTGCTCGATGACCTCGGCTTGCCGACCGGTGCGGTTCGCCGGAACGACTCGCCTCGTCGTACGTGATGTCGGCTGAGGCTCGTGGGGATCAGGCGATCTGACGGAGGTCGCTGCCGTAGTCGAAGATGATCCGCATCCGGGCGCCGAGCGCTCGTGCGTACCGGCTGAGGGTCGCCACCTCGTTGGCGTCCAGGTCGCCGTTTTCGATCTGGCTCACCCGACCGGGCGTGACTCCCATCAGCTCGGCCACCTGCCGCTGGGTGAGACCGAGACGCTTGCGCTCCTCGGCGAGGTGGAACGCGCTGACCCACGCCTCGGTGCGGGCGCGTTCGGCGTCGAGCGCGTCGTCGTCCCCGTCGTGCAACTCGGCGCGGATGTCGTCCCAGTCATGGAAGTCGACCATCAGCCCTCCCTCCGTTTCCTCTCGAAGGCCAGCCAACCCTCGTAGGCGACCTCGGCGATCGGGATCGCGTTCTCGTACCACCGCGTCCAGTCTCCGGCCTTGTTGCCGGCGACCAACAGCACCGCCTGCGACCAAGGGGTCAAAGACGAACAGAAGCCGGATGGCGACGTCGCGGCCGGATCTCGGCCGCAGCTCCTTGAGGTTGCTGATGCTCGAACCCCGGAGAGTGTCGACCAGCGGACGCCCCAGGCCCGGGCCGGTCTCGGCGAGCATGTCGATCGCTGCGTTCACTGACCGGTACGCCGCCGGGTCGGTCTGACGCAGGGCCCGTAACCAGTCGCGGACATCGCCTGTCGTCCATGCGAACCACACCGCCACGATCGCCGGTGACCCGCTACCGATGAGTTTGCACAGCTCATCCGGTGCACCGGTGACGACATCGGGTCAAGTTGGCTAAGCTGTTAGCTAAACGAGGAGGTCGAATGATGTCGGCTGAAGCCGTGCACTACAACATGCATGATGCCAAGACCCACCTGTCACGCATCATCGAACGGGTGGAACGCGGCGAAGAAATCATCATCGACCGGGCAGGCACCCCGGTGGCGAAGGTGGTGCCGCTTGTACGACGGGCCAACCGCACCGCAGTCGGCTCCCTCGCCGGGCAACTGGACCTCTCAGGCGACTGGGACTCCCCCCAGACCAACGCCGAGATCGCCGCTGACTTCGGCATCGGCGCATGACCCTGCTGCTGGACACTCACGTCGCGCTCTGGGCCATCACCGGCGATGCAACCCTCGGCACCGAGTTCCTCGACCAGCTACGCCACGAGCCAGACATCTTTCTCTCCCCGGTCACTCTGTGGGAGATCACCATCAAGCAGAGCGCGGGAAAGCTTGCAGGACCCCCTGACCTCGCCGAGCGGGTAAGGGACATGGGCTTCCGTGAACTCCCGGTAACCCATGCCCACGCCATCGCCGCCGGCCGCCTGCCACCCCACCACCGCGATCCCTTCGACCGCATGCTGGTGGCGCAGGCAATCACCGAGAGTTTGACCCTGGCCACCCGCGACGCGTCGATAGCGCTGTACGACGTGGACGTCCTCAAGGTGTGATCGGACGAACTCGTCCCGGCGTGCCCGAAAGCCCGTCGGAGACATGCGCCGCCCCTTGCCGGACAGCGGCTCGATGCTCCCTGAACTTCGACCGGCTGAGCGGTGGTGGGAGCCACATGACGGCGCTGGGCGAACTCACTCGCTGCACTGCCTGGAGTAGGGACTCGGGCATGGCAGTGCTGCCGGCACACCGGCCATGACCTGCATCTAGGCAGATCTTGGACCCGTCCGTTTGGGTATCCGTTTCGGTGGAGCCCAGGGGACTCGAACCCCTAACCCCTGCCTTGCAAAGGCAGTGCTCTGCCAGTTGAGCTAGGGCCCCGAGGACGGGCGGAACCGCCCGGGGCTGCCCGTCGGGGAGACGGTCAGCGCAGGTCGGGAGCGGTGGTCGCCTCGTGCCACAGTGCGCGCTCGTCGTTCGAAGCCTTGACCTTTCGAACGACGAGGGCGGCCACACCGACGACGCCGGCCAGAATCAGAAGCTTCTTGAACATGGGGCGACCCCTTGCGCTCGACAACCGTCGGAACGATGTGCGGTGGGGCTAGCTGGAATCGAACCAGCGACCTCAGAGTTATCAGCTCTGCGCTCTAACCGACTGAGCTATAGCCCCGCGTAGCGACGGCCAAGGTTAACGCATCCGCCCGCCGCGCCCCAAATCGGGGCCCGCCGAGCGTCGCCCGCCTCGCCGTACCCCCGAAACTACCCGGACGCACGACGCCGGGGCGACCGCTTTACGCGGCACGGCCCCGGCGTCGGACACGGTCAGTTCCGCTCGGACGCGCTCAGTCCCGCTCGGCGAGCGTCAGCTCGATTCCGCCGACCAGGTCGGCGCAGACGTTGTAGACGAACGCGCCGAGGGTGGCCAGCGCGGTGAACAGGACCACGTTGACCAGGCCGATCAGGGCGGAACTCAGGATCACACCCTTGGCGGTGATCTGGAAACCGCTGTTGCTCTGCCCGCCGGCGGCCACCAGGTCGGTCAGGCTGTCGTTGACACTCTGGAACACGCCCATCGCGTCCAACGCCAGGTAGAGCACCGACGTGGCCACGACCACCACGATGAAGAGCACCACGGAGACGGCGAACGCGAACTTCATCACGGACCACGGGTCGATGCGCTTGAGGTTCAGCCGGGCCCGGCGGGGCCCGCGCGACGCGGCCGAGCCGACCGAGGTACGCGCGGCGCGTACCGCGTCACCCACGCGGGCGGCCCCGACTGCCGCCGCTCCGGCCACCCCGGGCGGCAATCCGCCGCCGCTGACGGGACGGCCGGTGCCGGCCGGACGGGCGCCGTCCGGTTGCGGCTTCGCCGTGGCGCCGCCCCCGATGCGTGGCAGGGTGCCGGTGACGGCGCTGCCCGCCGCCGACTGCCCGCCGCCGGTCCTGATCGGCTGGGTGGTCGCCGGACGGGCCGCGCTGCCCGCCGCCACGGCCGGAGCCGCCGCGGAGGCGGGCGCGTCGATGCCGGATGTCTCGGTCTTGTCGCTCGCGCCGGAGTCGTCGCCGGGGGAGTCCGGCGGCGGCGCCATACCGGGCGCCCGGGTGAACTTCGGGGCAGGCGCGTCGGCGGGGACGGTTGCCCGGCCCACGGCCGCGCGGCCGGTCGCTGGTGCGCCGCTCTTCGCGGCGGCCTCCTCGTCGACCGGGTTGGCCGAGGTCCCCTTGTTCCCCGACTTCGCCTGTGTCTCCGTCATCAACTAGTCCTGTTCGTCAGGCTCGTCGGCATTGCGAGCAATCGCCACGATAGTCACGCCGTCTGGGAGGTCCATCAGCTTGACCCCCATTGTGTTCCGGTCACGCGTACGGCGTACAGGCTTCACCGGAGTTCGGATGACGCCACCGTTGCTGGTGATCGCGAACAGCTCGTCGTCCGGATGGATCACCACCGCGCCGACCAGACCACCGCGTCGCTCGGTGATCTTCGCAGTCAGCACGCCCTTACCTCCCCGGCCCTGCACCGGGTATTCCTCGATCGGAGTGCGTTTCGCGTATCCCCCGTTCGTGGCCACCAGGACGTCCAGCCCCTCGCGGACCACCTCCATGGCCAGCAGGACGTCCTCGTCGCTGAACCGCATGCCGATCACACCCGACGTGGCCCGACCCATCGGCCGCAGCGCCTCGTCCGTGGCGTTGAAGCGGATCGCCTGCGCGTTCTTCGAAACCAGCAGCAGATCGTCGGACGGCGCGACGAGGGCAGCACCCACCAGCTCGTCCTCATCGCGCAGGTTGATCGCGATGACTCCGCCGGAACGGTTGGAGTCGAACTCCTCGAGCCGCGTCTTCTTCACCAGGCCGTTCTTCGTGGCCAGTACCAGGTAGGGGGCCACCTGGTAGTTCGGGATTTCGATGATCTGCGCGATCTGCTCATCCGCTTGGAACGCGAGCAGATTGGCCACGTGCTGGCCCTTGGCTACCCTACTGGCTTCCGGAAGCTCGTACGCCTTGGCCCGGTACACCCGGCCCTTGTTCGTGAAGAACAGCATCCAGTCGTGCGTCGAGCACACGAAGAAGTGGCTGACGATGTCGTCCTGCCGCAGCGTGGCCCCGCTGACGCCCTTACCGCCACGCCGCTGCGAGCGGTACAGGTCGACCTTCGTCCGCTTCGCGTACCCCGTGCGGGTGATCGTGACCACCACGTCCTCGCGGGCGATCAGGTCCTCCATCGAGACCTCGCCGTCGAACGGCACGATCTTCGTACGCCGCTCGTCGCCCCACTTCGCGACGATCTCGCCCAGCTCCTCCGAAACGATCCGCCGCTGCCGCTCCGGCTTGGCCAGGATGTCCTTGAGATCGGCGATCTCCACCTCCAGCTTGGCCAGGTCGTCGAGGATCCGCTGCCGCTCCAGGGCCGCGAGCCGGCGCAGCTGCATGTCCAGGATCGCGGTCGCCTGGATCTCGTCGATCTCCAGCAGCCGGATCAGGCCCTGCCGGGCGTCCTCCACCGTCGGCGAGCGCCGGATCAGGGCGATGACCTCGTCCAGGGCGTCCAGCGCCTTTGACAGACCGCGCAGGATGTGTGCCCGCTCCTCGGCCTTGCGCAGCCGGAACGCCGTCCGCCGCCGGATCACCTCGATCTGGTGCTCGACGTAGTAGCGGATGAACTGGGCCAGGTTCAGCGTCCGGGGCACGCCGTCGACCAGCGCCAGCATGTTCGCGCCGAACGTCTCCTGCAGCTGGGTGTGCTTGTAGAGGTTGTTCAGCACCACCTTGGCGACCGCGTCGCGCTTGAGCACGAGCACGATCCGCATGCCCGTACGCCCGGAGGACTCGTCCCGGATGTCGGCGATACCGGCGAGCTTGCCCTCCTTGATCAGCTCCGCGATCCGCTCGGCCAGGTTGTCCGGGTTCACCTGGTACGGCAGCTCGCTGACCACCAGGCAGGGCCGGCCCCGCTTGTCCTCCTCGACCTCCACCACGGCCCGCATCCGGATCGACCCACGGCCCGTCCGGTAGGCGTCCTGGATCGCCTGGGTGCCCACGATCAGGCCGTGGGTCGGGAAGTCCGGCCCGTTGACGATCCCGATGAGCGCGTCGAGGGTCGTCGCCTCGTCGACGTCGGGGTTCTCCAGGCACCACTGCACCGCCGCGCCGATCTCCCGCAGGTTGTGCGGCGGGATCTTCGTGGCCATGCCGACCGCGATGCCCTCGGAGCCGTTGATCAGCAGGTTCGGGATCCGCGACGGCAGGATGGTGGGCTCCTTGGCCCGGCCGTCGTAGTTGTCCTGCATATCGACGGTGTCCTCGTCGATGTCCCGCATCATCTCCATCGCCAGCGGGTCGAGCTTGCACTCGGTGTAGCGCATCGCGGCGGCCGGATCGTTTCCGGGCGAGCCGAAGTTGCCGTTGCCGTCGACCAGGGGGTAGCGCAGCGACCAGGGCTGCGCCATGCGGACCAGCGCGTCGTAGATCGGCGAGTCACCGTGCGGGTGGAACTGACCCATCACGTCGCCGACGACCCGGGAGCACTTCACGTAGCCGCGGTCCGGCCGGTAGCCGGAGTCGAACATGGCATAGAGGATCTTGCGGTGGACCGGCTTGAGCCCGTCCCGGACGTCCGGCAGTGCCCGCCCGACGATGACGCTCATGGCGTAGTCGAGGTAGGAGCGCTGCATCTCCACCTCGAGCCCGACCGGCTCGATCCGATCGTGCGCCACGACTGCGGCGGCGGGGGTCTCGGGGACCTCGGGCTCGCTCGGGGTGGACTCGGGGGTATCGGTCACTGTTAACCCTTATCAGAATCAGAGTCGGTTTCGTTCTGTGGATAACCGCTGTGGAAACCGGCCGTGCTGTGGATAACTCTGTGGATCGGCGGGCCACCGGTGGACGGCCGGACGGCCCGCCGGCTCCGTCAGATGTCCAGGAAGCGGACGTCCTTGGCGTTGCGCTGGATGAACGAGCGGCGCGCCTCGACGTCCTCACCCATCAACACACTGAACAACTCGTCCGCGACCGCGGCGTCGTCGAGCGTGACCTGACGCAGGGTGCGGGTCGCCGGGTTCATCGTGGTCTCCCAGAGCTCGGGATAGTTCATCTCGCCGAGGCCCTTGAAGCGCTGGATGTCGTCCGGCTTGGCGTTGGGCTTCTTCTGCTGGCGCAGCGCGATCAGCCCGTCGCGTTCCCGGTCGGAGTACGCGTACTGCGCGTCGTCGCCCTTCTTGTTCCACTTGATCTTGTAGAGCGGTGGGGCGGCCAGGTAGACGTGCCCCAGCTCGACCAACGGACGCATGAAGCGGAACAGCAGGGTGAGCAGCAGCGTCTGGATGTGCTGGCCGTCGACGTCGGCGTCGGCCATCAGCACCACCTTGTGGTACCGCAGCTTCTCCATGTCGAAGTCGTCGTGGATGCCGGTGCCCAGCGCGGTGATCAGCGCCTGGACCTCGTTGTTCTTCAGCACCCGGTCGATCCGTGCCTTCTCCACGTTGAGGATCTTGCCGCGGATCGGCAGGATCGCCTGGGTACGCGGGTCACGGCCCTGCTTGGCCGAGCCGCCGGCCGAGTCGCCCTCGACGATGAACACCTCGGACTCGCGCGGGTCGGTCGACTGGCAGTCGGCCAGCTTGCCCGGCATCGAGCCGGACTCCAGCAGCGACTTACGGCGGGCCAGCTTGCGCGCCTGCTGGGCGGCGATCCGGGCCCGGGCGGCCTGGGACGCCTTGGTGATGATGATCTTCGCCTCGGCCGGGTTCCGGTCGAACCAGTCGACCAGCCACTCGTTGCAGACCCGCTGCACGAAACTCTTCACCGGGGTGTTGCCGAGCTTGGTCTTGGTCTGGCCCTCGAACTGCGGGTTCGCCAGCTTGACCGAAATGATCGCGGCAAGGCCCTCGCGGATGTCCTCTCCGGAGAGCTTCTCGTCGCCCTTGAGCAGCTTCTTGTCGGCGCCGTAGCGGTTGACCACGCTGGTCAGCGCCGCGCGGAAGCCCTCCTCGTGGGTGCCGCCCTCGTGCGTGTTGATCGTGTTCGCGAAGGTGTAGACCGACTCGCCGTACGACTCGTTCCACTGCATGGCGATCTCGACCGACATGCCCTCCTCCTCGGCGCCGAACTCGACCACCGTCTTGTGGATCGGGTTCTTCGAGGCGTTGAGGTGCCGGACGAAGTCGGCGATGCCGCCCTTGTAGCAGAAGGTGACCTCGCGGGGCTTGCCCTCCTCGCCCTCCGAGACCCGCTCGTCGAGCAGGTGGATGGTGAGGCCCCGGTTGAGGAAGGCCATCTCCTGGAGGCGGCGGTAGATGGTCTGGAAGTCGAAGTTGACGGTCTCGAAGACGTCGGCGTCGGGCCAGAAGGTGACAGCCGAGCCGGTGCGGTCGGTGGCCTCGCCCTTCTCCAGCGGCGACGGCTTGGAGTTGGCGTACTGCTGCCGCCAGACGAAGCCGGACTTGTGGATCTCCACCGCCATCCTGGTGGAGAGGGCATTGACGACGGACACGCCGACGCCGTGCAGACCGCCGGAGACGGCGTACGCCTTGCCGTCGAACTTGCCGCCGGCGTGCAGCACCGTGAGCGCCACCTCGACGCCGGGCTTCTTCAACTTGGGGTGCAGGTCGACAGGGAAGCCCCGCCCGTTGTCGGTGACCCGGACCCCGCCGTCGGCCAGCAGCACCACGTCGATGGTGTCGCAGTGACCGGCCAGCGCCTCGTCCACCGCGTTGTCGACGACCTCCCACACCAGGTGGTGCAGACCTCGCTCGCCGGTCGACCCGATGTACATGCCCGGCCGCTTGCGGACCGCCTCCAGCCCTTCGAGGACCGTGATCGACTCGGCGCCGTACTCCTGCTTGTCCTGCGCTGCCACCCTCGGCCACTTTCTCGCGCCGCCAGCGCCGCAAGCGGCGAGTCAGGCGCGGGTTCGGCGGACAGGACGCGACGTCGGCGCGCGGACCGGCACCGGGCGTGAACCGGGGCACGGGCCGAAGCGCCGGTCGCCGCGGATGCCCGCGGATCGCGATCGGCTCGACCCGACGTGGGACAATGATCTCGGGCCTGTGGGGGCCCGCGCCCGTCGCACCATTGTCGGGTCTTCGTCTCGCCCTCAATCTTACTGTGCGCGGACGACAGAACCGCCACTCGGCACCCCTTCGCGGCGGCTGAGAACTCCGTAGCCGGCCGAACCGCGCCACCTACGACTCCCCCT
The DNA here is from genome assembly GCF_004348615.1 of Micromonospora sp. KC207. Lineage (NCBI taxonomy): Bacteria > Bacillati > Actinomycetota > Actinomycetes > Micromonosporales > Micromonosporaceae > Micromonospora > Micromonospora sp. KC207. Next base: position 17 of record NZ_SMKJ01000235.1, on the reverse strand, counting down.
ACAGGCGAGGCCCGGAT
>NZ_SMKJ01000234.1:0-11566 GCF_004348615.1 Micromonospora sp. KC207 | reverse complement strand
CCGGAAGGGGGACCGCCGAGGTGTCCGTGATCCCGCTGCCGACCACCCGTCGCTCCGTGGGGCTCGTGGTCGCCGTCGACGCGTTCCTCGACCGGTTCCGCGACGACCCTGGCACCCGCGCCACCTACACCGAGACCCTGCGCCGGCTACGCGAGACCGCCGGCGACCAGATGCCGGTCGCGGCGCTCACCCCGGAGATCTACGAGCAGACGATGGCCCGCTGGGATCAGGGGGCCGCGAACACGTGGAACAAGCACCTGTCAGCGCTCACCTCGTTCACCGCCTACTGCCGCCGCCAGGACTGGCTGACCACCGACCCCGGCCGGCGCCTGGAGCGCCGCAAGGTCACCCGGACCCGGGACAAGGCCATCCCCCGCGCCCGCCTCGACCGGTTGTTCACCGACGACCGCAACCTGCTGCGCGAGCGGGTGCTGTGGCGGATGCTCTACGAGACCTGCGCCCGCGCCGAGGAGATCCTCGGCCTCGACGTGCCCGACCTCGACATGGAGTTCCGCCGCGCCCTGGTCACCGAGAAGGGCGGCGACCGCGCCTACGTGCACTGGGAGACCCCAACCGCCCGCCTGCTGCCCCGGCTGCTGGCCGGGCGCACCGCCGGGCCGGTGTTCCTCGCCGACCGGCGCGCTCCCGCCGCCGGCCGCCGCGCCCCGGCCCTGGACGACATCTGCCCGGACACCGGCCGGGGCCGGCTGTCCTACCCGCGCGCCGAGTACCTGTTCAAGCAGGCATCCAAGCTCCACGACCCGCACGGCGCCGGGTACACCCTCCACCAACTGCGGCACTCCGGGTTGACCCACCTCGCCGCCAAGGGCCGCAGCGCCGCCGAACTACAGGCCAAATCCCGCCACCGACACCTCGCCACCCTCGGCATCTACGTCCGGCTCGGCGAGGAAACCTCGGCCCGCATAACCGCCGAGAACGACGAGCACCACCGTCGGCACCGGCGCTAACCTCGCGTCCCACGTACCGGGATCAAGCAAAACGGCCGGAGCGGCTGCCCGGGAACCCCAGTTTGAGGAAGCGGCCCCAGGTGAGGGGCTAGATCAACTGCTTACCGTTGTTTTTGGTCTGAAACCTACGGGCGGGCCAGGTGACGGCGACGACCGGGGAGCCGAGGTAGGCGTGGCCGGCGCCGAAGGAGACGGGCTCGTCGTCGCGGTACAGGATCATCCCGACCCGGGCCAGGTCGAGCCCGGTCAGGGTGTACGGAACGGTGCCGAGCACGACGGCGCCGCTGGAAGCATTGTCGGCGACGGTGTCGGTGATGGTCAGGTCCCACCCGGCGATGCGGGAGTCCACGATCTCGACGGCCGGCAGGACGAAGGCGGAGGCCCGCAGGACGTCCGCCACGGTGGCGCCGGGCCGGTCGAGGTCACGGTCGAGGACGAAGGCGATCTCCCCTTCGGCGCGCGGCTGGATGAAGCGGTCCAGGGCGACGGGCTCGCCGTGGGCGAGGACCATGTCGTCGAAGAGCATCCCGAAGTCGGGTTCGAAGACTCCGAACTGCTCCTGTACGGCGGGCGCGGTCAGGCCGATCTTCGCACCGACCCTTCGTGCTCCTGCGGCGAGCCGTGCGGAGGCGAGGCGGCTCTGCACCTCGTACGCGTTGTCGATGCCGGTGTCGCCGAGCAGGTCGCGGACGGGGGCGCAGGGCGTTCGGGTGGCGGCTGCGCGGGTCAGGCGGGAGACGGCGGCCTCGACGGCGTCGCGTCCCATCGGCGTGACGGGTGTGTTCCGGTGGGTGTCGATGTCGGTCGTCATAGCTGCACGCACACGTTCGTGGGCTCGGTGTAGAAGTGGAGGGAGGAGGCCCCGCCTTCCCTGCCGATGCCGGAAAGCCCGGCACCGCCGAAGGGCGAGCGCAGATCGCGCAGGAACCAGGTGTTGACCCAGGCCATGCCGATGTCCATGCGTTGGGCGACACGGTGGCCGCGGCGCAGGTCGTTGGTCCACACCGCAGCGGCGAGACCGTAGTCGGTGTCGTTGGCCAGGGCGATGGCCTCCTCTTCGGTGTCGAAGGGGATGAGCGCGGCGACGGGACCGAAGATCTCCTCGCGTACGGGGCGGTCGGCGTTGGTCAGCCCGGTCCACAGGGTGGGTTCGATCCACGCGCCGCCGTCGAGGTCGGGCCCGAGGCGGGGTGTTCCACCTCCGGTGACGACCTTGGCTCCGGCGGTTTCGGCCAGGTCGAAGTAGCGCAGCACCTTGCGCCGGCGCTCCTAAGAGATCAGCGGGCTGGTGGTGGTGTGCGCATAGAACGGGTCGTCGAGCCGCAGCCGGGCGGCCCGTTCGGCCAGACCGTCGACGATGTCCGTGAACACGGCCCGGTGGACGTAGAGCCGCTCGGTGCACAGGCACACCTGGCCCGTGTTGGTGAAGACCGACCGGGACAGCCCGTCGAGCGCCTCGTCGACATCGACGTCGTCAAAGAGGACATCTGATCCGTGTAGCGGTTGATTCACGTTTGGGCGTGGCTGCGGCGGGCTTGGTTCGTTGATCTGGCCGTGGGTGTGAAGCGGCGTGGGTATCGGTCGGACTTGTCGGATGAGCGGTGGGCGTTGATCGAGCCGGTGCTGACCGCGTGGCGGGCGGCGCGGGTGGGGTTGGGGATCAGCCGGCCGGTGCATGACCTGCGGGAGATCGTCAACGCGATCCTGTATGTGGCCAGGACGGGGATCGCCTGGGAGTACTTGCCGCATGACTTCCCGCCGGCGAAGACGGTGTACGACTACTACGCCAAGTGGGAAGCCGACGGGACCACGCAGCGGATCCACGACCTGCTGCGAGATCGGGTCCGGGTCGCTCGGGGCCGTCGTGGGAGTCCGTCAGCGGTGGTTCTGGACTCGCAGAGCGTCAAGACTTCCAGCAACGTCGGCGAGTCCAGCCAGGGCATCGACGCGGCGAAGAAGATCAAGGGACGCAAGAGGCACATCGCCACCGACACCCTCGGTCTGCTCCTGGCGGTGGTCGTCACCGCCGCGTCGGTGCAGGACTCCACCGCTGGCCGACACCTGCTCAGGACGAACCGCGTTGGTGGATCGAGGCTTAGAGAGTGACGACGATCTTTCCCTGTGTGTGCCCGCCTTCGGCTTCGCGGTGCGCATCGGTGATCTTGTCGATCGGGAAGGTCGCTGCGAGGTATGGGGTGTAGCCGCCACGAGCCCCGAGCGCCGCCCCCTCGGCGAGCACCTCGGAGTTGTTCTCCGCGTACAGGTGCCGCACGCCGAGCTGCGGCGCGCGGGTCGCGTCGGCGATCGTCACGACGCGGTCCACGCTGCCGGCGATGGCGACGAGATCGGCAAGCGATCCGGAACCCGCCGCGTCGAGCACGGCGTCCACCCCGCCGGGCGCGAGCTTGCGGACGCGACTGGCCAGCCCTTCGCCGTACGTGACGGGCAGTGCACCCAGACCGCGCAGGTAGCCGTGTTTGCCCTCGCTTGCCGTGCCGATGACGGTAGCGCCGCGAGCCACGGCCAATGCCACCGCGGCACTGCCCACTCCGCCGGCGGCGCCTTCGATCAGGAGGGTTCGGCCGGACAGCTCGCCGAGCGCGTTAAGCCCTCGGCCTGCGGTGTCGACGGCCAGCCCCGCTGCGGCGGCCTGTTCCAGCGTCCACCCGTCCGGTACGGGAGCCCAAGCGGTCAGCACCGCATACTCGGCGGTCGCCCCGAAGATCCCGCCGAGGCCGAAAACGCGATCACCCACGGTGACCCCGGTGACACCCGCACCGATTTCGTCGACAACCCCGGCGGCGTCCCGGCCCGTGATGGCCGGGAAGTCGACCGACAAGCCAGCGGCCCGGGCCGCGCCGGAGCGAAGCTTCCAGTCGACGGGGTTGACGCTCGCCGCAGCGACCCGGATGCGGAGCTCTCCCGGTCCGGCGTGCGGCTCGGGTGCGTCCTCGATGACGAGCACGTCAGCGGGACCGTAGTCGTGGTAGCGCGCAGCACGCATGGTAACTCTCCTCCGAATCGATCACTTTCCGCGGCAAGCGTCCCTCAAAGTGCTTTCCGCGGCAAGCGTTAGGGAGATCACTTTCCCCGGAAAGCAACGTGCTGCTATCGTCACGCACGTGACAGCGGATCGGGAACTCGGACCGGCTGAGGCGGACCTGTGGGAGTCGCTGCTGAGCGTGGTCCTGTGGCTACCCGCCGCCCTGGACACCCGGCTCAAGCGGGACGGTATAAGCCTCGCCGAATTCCTGATCCTCTGGTGCCTGACGGAGCACAGGGACCGCACAAACACCATGAGCTCGCTCGCCGAACTGTCTCGGGTCACCCCCTCGCACCTGTCCCGCATCGCGGCGCGGCTGGAGAAGGAGGGCTGGCTGGTCCGCGAGCCCAATCCGGCAGACGCCCGCTATACCAGCGCTTCGCTGACGGAGGCGGGATCACGCAAGTACGCCGAGGCGGCACCGGGGTACCGCGCGGTGCTGCGTGAGCACCTCTTCGACCGGCTGACCGCGGAGCAGACCGCGCAGCTCACCGGAATCATGGCGGAGGTCGCACGCTCCCTGAATCTGCGCTCCTAATAGGACTTTAGAGACCGGCGATAGGTGTCACTTGAGTCTGCGGGTGGCGGGCGCCGGGCCACGGTTGGCGGGGGTGGCCACCTTCAGGGCCTTGCTCAGCCGGGCGGCCTTGTGAACCGGCCGGTGTGGTAGGTCCCGGCGACCGCGCCGGAGCGGGATCGGCGCGGCGAGCCGGGCTGTGCCTGGCACCGTGGGCACGGGTGCCTTTCGACGTCGTCGGCGTCAGGGGTCTCGGCGTCGCGGTTCGAGGCGTCCGTCATGCCGCTCAGATTCTTACAAACATTTCTCATGATCCCTCAGGGGAACACCTGCGTGAGAACAAGTTTTGAGAGTGAAACCGGCGCCGAATCGCCGTCTCGGGCCGATCGGCGGAGCTCTTCTCAGAAAGGACTGTTTCTGCAAGACCCACTGGACACCGACTGTTGATCTTGGCTAGTGGGACTTTTCCGAGCGTTAGTCCCAGGAGTCGGCAACTTCGAATTCAAAGCATGTACGATCGCAGGATGAGTGAAGCGGCGCCAGGCCTGAGTGCGGAGCAACTTGGTGCGTACTTCGCTTTGGTGGAGGTCAGCAGCCTTCTTCAGTACGCGGTGGACGAGCACCTGCGCATCGACGGTGACCTCAGCTATGTGCAGTTTCAGCTCCTCACCCGGCTCGTCGACGCGCCCGGGGGCAGGCTGCGGATGACCGACCTGGCCGACGGTGTCGTGTACAGCCGCAGCGGGCTGACCTATCAGGTGGGCTTGCTGGACAAACGTGGCCTGATCACCCGTTCGCCGTCACCGGACGACGAGCGCAGTGTCATGGTGGCGGTCACCGACGTCGGACGCGACCTGGTCGCCCAGGTGCTCCCCGTGCATGTCGATCGCGTACGGCACCTGTTGTTCGACCCCTTGACCGGCGACGACGTCACCGCCCTCAACGCCGTCCTGGCCCGGGTCCGCGATCACATGCGCGCCGCTCCGCCCCGCTCTGCCAAGCCTCGCGCCCGGCGCAACCAGACCGACTGAGGCAGGGGGAGAGCGATGGACCCCGCGTTGCTGGCGGACTTTCTCCGGGCTCGCCGGGAAGCACTGCAGCCGGAGGAGGTGGGGCTGCCGCGGGGCGCTCGACGTCGTACCGGTGGGCTGCGGCGCGAGGAGGTCGCGGTGCTGGCCGGCATGTCGGCCGACTACTACAGCCGGCTTGAGCAGAAGCGCGGTCCGATGCCGTCGGAGCAGATGCTGGCCGCCGTGGCCCGGGCGTTGCGGCTCAGCCCGAGCGAGCGGGAGCACCTGTTCACCCTCGGCGGGCACCCGGCTCCGCGGCGTACCCCGCCGGACGATCGGGTTGGTCTGGCTATCAGGACCATCGCGGAGCAGCTCTCGATACCCCCGCGATCGTGTTCTCCCGGTTCGGTGAGGCGTTGCTGCAGACCCCGGCGGCGGTGGCGCTGCTCGGTGATTACACCCGTTTCGAGGGCCTGTCGCGCTACCTGGTCTATCGCTGGTTCACCGACCCGGCCCAGCGGGCCATCTATCCGCCCGAGGGCCATGACATACGTGCCCGGGTCTTCACCGTGGACCTGCGGGCGGCGTACACGACCGAGCCCGGCGGGCACCGCCGGGGAGATCGTCGACGCGCTGCTGGCGGTCAGCCCCGAGTTCGCCGAGATCTGGCGGCGGCACGAGGTGGACGTCACCCATCACCACGACCTCAAACGCTACCAGCACCCGGCATTGGGCGAGCTGGAGTTGTACAGCCGGCGGCTGGTGGATCCCGACGAGGACCAGGATCTGCTGGTCTTCATGGCCGAACCCGGGTCGCCGAGTGAGGTGAAGCTCCGGCGGCTGATCACCATGGCCGGGGGCGAGGCGTGAGCCGAGCCTGATCGCTTATCCATGGGTCTGTCATGCCGTGGATGACGAGAACATTCACCCGCCTCCCGTTCCGCTTGAGTGGTCGAACCGGGAAGGCGGTGAACACTGTGGATCCGGAAATACTGGCGCACTTTCTCCAGGAGCGCCATGACGAGACGGCGCCCGGCTGGCCCGGTCACCGGGCCAGCCCGGTCCTGGCACTCGTCGTCGAGCACCTGGCGGAGTACCCCGCGACGGTGCTCTCCCGGTTCGGCGAGGTGTTGCTGCAGACCCGTCCGGCGATCGCCCTGTTCGGCGATTACACCCGGACCGGCGGGTTGTCGCATTCTCTGGTCGATCGCTGGTTGAGCGACCCGTCGGCGCGTGAGCGCTACCTCGTCGAGGTGGGTGTCCCCGTTCGGCATCGCCCGAGGTGCTACCGGCATGTCGCACTGGGCGGTTCGGCACTGTACCGCCACCTGCTGGTCTGTCCAGCGGAGCGCCAGGCGCTGCTGGTCTACATGGCTGTCCCCGGCTCCGCCAGCCACGCGAAGCTGCGTGCTCTGGCCGCCGGAAGTAACGAGGAGAGTCCTGCCGACCGGCAGTAGCCCCGGCTGAGACGACTGTCACCCACCGCACCACACTTGCTTCGAATTCGAAGCGTGCTAGCCTGTCGTTCAATAATGCTTCGAAATCGAAGCACGCCGGATTCAGAGAGAGGAGGCTCGTCATGAAGGCAGTGCGTTTCCACGAGTACGGCACCCCCGAGGTCCTGCGCTACGAAGACGCGGACCAGCCGGCCCCCGGCGTCGGCGAGGTCCGGATCCGGGTGGCGGCGACGTCGTTCAACCCGGTCGAGGGCAACATCCGTGCCGGTGTCATGCAGGGCCCCATCCCGCTCCGGCTGCCGCACACCCCCGGCATCGACATCGCGGGTACGGTCGACGCGCTCGGCGAGGACGTGACCGGCTTCGACATCGGTGACCGGGTCATCGGCGCCCTGCCGTTGACCAGCACCGGCGCGGCCGCCGAGTACGTCATCGCCCCGGTCCGGATTCTGGCGGTAGCCCCCACGAGCGTCCCGCTGGTGGACGCCGCCGGACTACCGCTGGTCGGGCTCACCGCGTGGCAGGCGCTGTTCGACCACGCGAGGCTGACCTCCGGCCAGCGGGTGCTGATCAACGGCGCGGGCGGTGTCGTCGGCGGCTACGCGGTGCAGCTGGCCAAGAACGCCGGCGCGTACGTGATCGCCACGACCGGCCCGCGCAGCTCCGAGCAGGCCAAGACGGCCGGCGCCGACGAGATTCACGGCCCCGGCATCCCGCAGATGTCCGAGCCGGCCGACGTCGTGCTCAACTTCGCCCCGATCGCGCCGGAGCAGATGGCCGCCCTGGCCGCCGTGATCCGGGACGGGGGCGTGCTGGTCAACACCGCCGTGTGGATGCCCGCTGCGTCCGACGAGGCGCGCGGCGTACGGGGAATCAATCTTTTCTTCCGTCCCGACGCCGAACAGCTCGCCCAGCTGGTGACCCTGCTCGACGCCGGCAAGCTGCACCTCGGCGCGACCCGGCGGGCGGCAACGGCGAAACCAACATCGCCCGAGTCACCCGACGCGCCAACCGCCGCCCCCACGACCTCATCACCACCGTGACCGGCCGCTACCCAACTACGCAATGACCCTGGGTTACGTCCCCTCTTGATGGACCGGAAACAATCTGGCAACCTTCCAAGCATCGATGGGGAGCGCTCCCATACATCGACGCGAGACGTTACAGATGACGTCCGCCCACTTTCCACCTCGACATCCTGGTCACCCACCCAACGCTCGGACCCAGCACGCGCAACCGCCCCAACCTCGTGGCGCGGGCCAGCACCGCGCCCGTTCGCCAGACGAGTGTTGCGGGCGCATGACCGGTGCCGGCGTCTCGACCATTCACATGAGAGAAGGACCGACAATACTCCACATTCCAGACACTGGCTTTCATTTCGTTAACCAGTGCATCTGCTCCGCGTGATTCACCCCAGGCGCGGCCTTCGGTGCAGGTCCGTCTGCACGTCGTACGACAGGAAGTGAGCAGCCGATCATGTTTCGAAGATTGGCCTTCTGCCTAGCCATCATCGTGGCGGCGGTAGGCTTCACCCCCGTGCCCGCAAGCGCAGCTGCGGACTTCAATGTGTTGATCTTCAGTAAGACGGCCGGTTTCCGGCACGACTCGATCCCGGCCGGCATCACCGCGATCAAGCAGCTCGGCGAGCAGAACAACTTCACCGTCGAGACCACCGAGGACGCCGCCCAGTTCACCGCCGCGAACCTGGCCCGGTTCCAGGCGGTCGTCTGGTTGTCCACCACCGGGGACGTGCTCAACGCCAGCCAGCAGGCGGCGTTCGAGGCCTACGTCCGCGGCGGCGGCGGGTACGTGGGCATCCACGCGGCATCTGACACGGAGTACGACTGGCCGTGGTACGGCAACCTGGTCGGCGCGTACTTCGCCAGCCATCCGGCCAACCAGAACGCGACCGTGCGGATCGAGGACACCTCCCATCCATCGACGGCCGGGCTGCCGACGGCGTGGTCCCGGTTCGACGAGTGGTACAACTACCGGACCAACCCGCGTTCGCAGGTCCGCGTGCTGGCCAGTTTGGACGAGAGCACGTATACCGGCGGCTCGATGGGGGGTGACCACCCGATCGCGTGGTGCCGGGGCTACGACGGTGGCCGCTCGTGGTACACGGGCATGGGCCACACGAACGAGAGCTACAGCGAGGCGAACTTCCGTACGCACCTGCTGGGCGGTGTCCGGTACGCGGCGCAGGGGACCGGCAACTGCTCGACCGGTCCGCCGCCGCAGGCCGGCTACCGCATGGTGAACCTGGCCAAGGGCGTCGCAGAGGTCGGCGAGCCGATGGGTCTGACGGTGCTGCCCAACCGGGGCGTGCTGCACACCTCGCGGGACGGCACCATCCGCTACACGGACCCGGCCGGCATCACCAAGGTGGCGCTGACCATCCCGGTGTACACGCACGACGAGGAGGGGCTGCAGAGCATCAAGGTGGACCCGAACTTCGCCACCAACCGGTGGGTGTATGTGTACTACTCGCCGCGGCTGTCCACCCCGTCCGGCGACGCGCCGTCGACCGGCACGGCGGCGCAGTTCGCCCCGTTCAACGGCGTTAACCGGCTGTCCCGCTTCACGGTGAACACCGACTTCACGCTGAGCGCGTCGTCGGAGGTGACGGTCCTGGAGGTGCCGACCAGTCGTGGCATGTGCTGCCACGTCGGCGGCGACATCGACTTCGACGCGGCTGGCAACCTCTACCTGACCACAGGGGACGACACCAACCCGTTCGACTCCAGCGGCTACACGCCGATCGACGAGCGGTCCAACCGCAACCCGGCCTACGACGCGCAGCGCAGCGCCGGCAACAGCAACGACCTGCGGGGCAAGATACTGCGGATCCGGCCGAGCTCCGGCGGTGGGTACACGATCCCGGCCGGCAACATGTTCGCGCCGGGTACGGCCAACACCAAGCCCGAGATCTACGCGATGGGTTTCCGCAACCCGTTCCGGATGTCCGTGGACAAGGCGACCGGCATCGTGTATCTCGGTGAGTACGGGCCGGATGCCGGCACCAGCAACCCCAGCCGTGGACCGGCCAACCATGTAGCGTTCGAGCGGATCACCCAGCCCGGCTTCTACGGCTGGCCGTACTGCTCGAGCTACAACACGCCGTACATCGACTACACCTTCCCGTCCGGTCCTTCGGGTGCCCCGTTCAACTGCACCGGCGGGCCAGTGAACAACTCTCCCAACAACACCGGCATCACCCAGCTGGCCCCCTCGCAGCGGGCGTGGCTGCCGTACGGCGGTGAGCAGAATCCGCCGGCGCTGGGCAGTGGCGGCCTGTCACCGATGGGCGGCGTGGTGTACAACTACAGCGCCTCGCTCGCCTCCGACGTGAAGTTCCCGGCGTCGATGAACGGCAAGGTGTTCCTCGGCGAGTTCGGCCGGCGGTGGATCAAGACGGCCACGGTCACCAGCTCCGGTGGGGTGGGCACGATCGAGGCCTTCCCGGCGTACACCGGTACCCAGGTGATGGATCATGAGTTCGGGCCGGACGGCGCGCTGTACGTGCTCGACTACGGCACGGGCTGGGGGAGTGGTGACGCAAGCTCGGCGGTGTACCGGATCGAGTACAACTCCGGCGGTGGCCGGTCGCCGACCGCGTCCGCCTCGGCCAACCCGACGAGCGGGAGCGCGCCGCTGACCGTGCAGTTCAGCTCGGCCGGCTCGGGCGACCCGGACGGCGACCCGATCACCTACGCGTGGGACTTCACCACCGACGGCACCACCGACTCGACGGCCGCCAACCCGTCGTTCACCTACACGGCCAACGGCGAGTTCACGGCCACGCTCACGGTGCGCGACAGCACCGGCCGCAGCTCGACGGCGAGCTTGGTGATCGGGGTGGGCCGGCCGACGGTCGTCCTCAACCTGCCGCTGAACGGCAGGCTGTTCAACCCTGGTGACGCCATCCCGTTCGATGTCACGGTCACCGACGCGAACGCACCGACCGTCGACTGTAGCCGCGTGAGGGTCAAGTACACCCTTGCGCACGACAGCCACGGTCACGACATAAGCAGCGCCTTTGGTTGCTCGGGCACGCTGCAGACCACCGCGGACGGTGAGCACGACACCAACGCGAACATCTTCGGCGTGCTGACCGCCGAGTACACGCCGGCCGGCTCGACCACGCCGGTGACCTCGCCGCAGGTGATCATGCAGCCGCGGACCCGGCAGGCCGAGCACTACAGCGCCCAGCAGGGCACCACCACGGTGGCGAAGCCGTCGGCCAACGGCGGCAACGCGGTCGGGTACATCGAAAACGGCGACTGGATTTCGTTCACGCCGTACAACCTGAGCGGGGCCACGTCCTTCACCGCGCGGGTCGCCTCCGCCGGCTCGGGCGGGACCCTCTCCCTGCGTACCGGCTCGGCCACCGGGCCGGTAATCGGCTCGGCCACGGTTTCGCCGACCGGCGGCTGGGAGACCTGGACCAACGTCACCGGCACGGTCAACGCACCGGCCGGTACACAGAACCTGTTCCTGGTCTTCACCGGCGGCTCGGGCAACCTCTTCGACGTCGACGCGTTCACCTTCAGCGGCACGCCACCACCTAC
>NZ_SMKJ01000233.1:0-11795 GCF_004348615.1 Micromonospora sp. KC207 | reverse complement strand
GACGTCGGCCGTGACGAAGTACGTCCCCTCGGGCGTGAGGACGCCGAAGCCGGCGTCGGTCAGGCCGGCGACCAACTGGTCCCGGCGGGCCCGCATGCCCGCCGCGAACTCCGCGAAGTACGCGTCCGGCAGGGCGAGGGCCACCGCCACGGCCGGCTGCAACGGCGCGCCGTTGACGAAGGTGAGGAACTGCTTGACCCGCAGCACCGCGGAGACGAGCGGCGCGGGACCACTGACCCAGCCGACCTTCCAGCCGGTGCAGGAGAACGTCTTGCCGGCCGACGAGATCCGCAGCGTGCGGCCACGCATCCCGGGCAGGGTGGCCAGCGGCACGTGCGGTGTGCCGGCGTCGGGAAAGACCAGGTGCTCGTACACCTCGTCGGTCACCGCGTACGCGCCGTGCTCGCGGCACAGCTCGGCGACCAGGGCCAACTCGTCGCGGGTGAAGACTTTGCCCGTCGGGTTGTGCGGCGAGTTCAGCAGGACCAGCCGCGTGCGTGGCCCGAACGCGGCGCGCAGCGCCTCCGGGTCGAAGGCGTACCGGTCGTCCGCGCCGGGCCGCAGAGTCACCGGCCGCCGCACCGCGCCGGCGAGAGCGATCGAGGCGGCGTACGAGTCGTAGTACGGCTCGAAGCAGACCACCTCGTCGCCCGGCTCGCAGAGGGCGAGGATGCTCGCGGCGATCGCCTCGGTTGCCCCGGCGGTGACGACGATCTCGCCGTCCGGGTCGTACTCCAGGCCCCAGAACCGGCGCTGGTGGTCGGCGACGGCGGCGCGCAGCGCGGGGATGCCCGGACCCGGCGGGTACTGGTTCTGGCCGCCGCGCAGCGCCTCGGCCGCCGCCGCGAGCATCTCGGGTGGCCCGTCGGTGTCCGGGAAGCCCTGGCCGAGGTTGACCGCGTCGGTCCGGACGGCCAGGGCGGACATCTCGGCGAAGATGGTCGTCCCGAACGGCCGCATCCGGGCCACCAGCGGGTCGACATCGGCTGGCGTCGTCGTCACCTGCGCCAGCCTACGGGTCGAGGGTCCGGGTGCAAGACCGTGCACATCCGTCACAGCCGGCCCACCACCAACGCCCGGCCTCGCGACCCATCGCCCGTCGACGTAAGCCCATGGTGGCCCGGTGCTCACGATTCGTGCCCGGAGCGCCCCGGCTCGCCGATTCGCTCAGGCTCGATGCTTGTTTACCCGGCTTTTGCGCACGCGTAGTGAGCGAAACTGGGTTAGGCTGCGGGTCATGTGTGGAATCGTGGGTTACGCCGGCTCGCGCCCGGCGCTCGGCATCGTGCTCGACGGCTTGCGCCGCCTGGAGTACCGGGGCTACGACTCGGCCGGGGTGGCCGTCGTTTGCGAGGACGAGCTGCTGATCGAGAAGAAGGCGGGCAAGCTGGCCAACCTGGAGAAGGTGCTGGCCGAGCGGGCCGCGTCCGACCCGGAAGCCTGCGCCGCCAGCCCGATCGGCATCGGTGACGGCACCACCGGCATCGGGCACACCCGCTGGGCCACCCACGGCGGCCCCACCGACCGCAACGCCCACCCCCACCTGGCCCCCGACGGCCGGATCGCCGTGATCCACAACGGCATCATCGAGAACTTCGCCAAGCTCCGCGCCGAGCTGGAGGACGCCGGCGTCCTGTTCAACAGCGACACCGACACCGAGTGCGCCGCGCACCTGCTCTCCGCCGCGCTGGCCGACCTGCGCGCGGCCGGCGAGCCGGACGGGCCGCAGCTGCTCGCCGCCGCGATGCGCGCGGTCTGCCAGCGCCTCGAAGGCGCGTTCACGCTGCTCGCCGTCGACGCGGGGGTGCCCGGCGCGGTGGTCGGCGCCCGGCGCAACTCGCCGCTGGTGGTCGGCCGGGGCGACGGCGAGAACTACCTCGCCAGCGACGTCGCCGCGTTCATCGAACACACCCGCGACGCGGTCGAGCTCGGCCAGGACCAGATCGTCCTGATCACGGCCGACTCGATCGAGATCACCGACTTCGCCGGGTTGCCGGCCACGGGCAAGGACTTCCACATCGACTGGGACTCCTCGGCCGCCGAGAAGGGCGGCTACGACTGGTTCATGCTCAAGGAGATCGAGGAGCAGCCGCAGGCGGTCGCCGACACCCTGCTCGGCCGGCTCACCGACGGCGGCGAGATCATGCTCGACGAGGTCCGCCTCAGCGACCAGGACCTACGCGACGTCGACAAGATCTTCATCGTCGCCTGCGGGACCGCGTACCACTCCGGCCTCGTGGCCAAGTACGCCATCGAGCACTGGACCCGGATCCCCTGCGAGGTGGAGCTGGCCAGCGAGTTCCGCTACCGCGACCCCGTCCTCGACCGGTCGACGCTGATCATCGTGATCTCCCAGTCCGGCGAGACGATGGACACGCTGATGGCGCTGCGGCACGCCAAGGAGCAGAAGGCCCGGGTGCTCGCCATCTGCAACACCAACGGCTCGACGATCCCGCGCGAGTCCGACGCCGTCCTCTACACCCACGGCGGGCCGGAGATCGCGGTCGCCTCCACCAAGGCGTTCCTCACCCAGCTCGTCGCCTGCTACCTCATCGGCCTGCACCTCGCCCAGGTGCGTGGGATCAAGTTCGCCGACGAGGTGGCCGCCGTCGTGGACCAGCTCCACCAGATGCCCGGCAAGCTGCGCGAGCTGCTGGACCGGATCGAGCCGGTGCGGGAGCTGGCCCGCGAGATCAGAGCCGAGCCGACCGTGCTCTTCATCGGCCGGCACGTCGGCTACCCGGTCGCCCTGGAGGGCGCGCTCAAGCTCAAGGAGCTGGCGTACATGCACGCCGAGGGCTTCGCCGCCGGCGAGCTCAAGCACGGCCCGATCGCGCTCATCGACGAGGGCACCCCGGTGATCTGCATCGTGCCGTCGCCGGTCGGCCGGGGCATGCTCCACGACAAGGTCGTCTCCAACATCCAGGAGGTGCGGGCCCGGGGCGCCCGCACCATCGTGATCGCCGAGGAGGGCGACGAGGCGGTGGTCCGTTACGCCGACCACCTGATCCGGGTGCCGCGTACGCCGACGCTGCTCGCGCCCCTGGTGACCACCGTGCCGTTGCAGGTGCTCGCGGCGGAGATCGCGGCGGCCCGGGGCCACGACGTCGACCAGCCCCGCAACCTTGCCAAGTCCGTCACCGTGGAGTAGCCCACGGCGGTCACCGGCGCTCCGCTCCGCCCACGGCTCGCCGGCCGTCCCACCCTGCGACGGCCGGCGGGAGGGAGCCGGGTCACCGGCCCAGCACCACGCGGGCCATGCCGTCCAGTGCCGGGTTGGCCGGGTCCCAGTAGCCGGTGTGGCCGTACCGGCCGCTGGGGAAGGTGCGCCCGCCGAAACCCGGGTCGGCCGGATCGTGACCGAACCACAGCGCGTGGTCGTCGCGGCCGGTCAGCACGGCGGCCAACGGGCTGAGCCCACGCAGGACGCGCCGGGGCAGCTCATCGGCGGCGGGGGCCAGCCGGATCCCGTCGTCGGGCGCCGTGCTCGCCCAGACCTCGCCGACGGGCAGGCCCAGCCCGTCCGCCCGGTCCACGCCGACGCCGGGTGAGCCGACGAAGACCAGCGCGTCGGCGGCGAGACCGTGGTCGCGGGCGGCGGTGCCCACGACCAGCGAACCGTAGCTGTGCCCGAGCACCGTCTGCCGGGCCGGCGGGCCGTCGTGGGTCGCCCGCAGCCCCTCCTGGAACCGGTGCAGCGCCGGGCCGGCGTCGCGGGCCTGGTGGGGCAGGACGGCCTCGTGCAGGAAGTCCGGCGCGTCGTAGTCCAGCCAGAGCACCGCCGCGGTGCATCCCGTCGGATCCAGCGCCGCGCAGCGGGCCTGCACCCGGGCGGCCCGGCCCAGCTCACCGGTGGCATCGGCGAGGCCGGCGGTCATCCCCGGCACATAGGTCAGCACCCGGTCGGCCCGGTCCGGGTCGCCCAGCGCCACGACCGCCCGCCCCTCGCCGCCCGGGTCCAACCCCAGCAGGTACGCCCGGGGCTGCCCGCCGCCGGTCAACCGGGCCGTCAGCGCGTCCAGCCCGGTCAGCGCCCCCTCCACCCGGGCCAGCCCGGCCAGCTCCGCCGGCCCGCGCGGCAGCCGGCCGAGCAGCCGCCGTCGCTCGGCCAGCAGCACCTCCCGCCGCCGGTCGAGCAGCAGCCGGTTCGCCTGGTCCCGGGCCGCCACCGGCACCCCGTCGAGGCGGCCGACCAGCTCGGGCTCCCGGGCCACCAGCCAGCGGCGCTGCGCAGGGGTGAGACCGGCCCACCACGACCGGACGGTCGCCGGGGCGGCACCCGGCGGCGGACGCCAGGGCGGGGGCGCTGCCGTCCAGCCCGCGCCGGCCGCGCGGGTCAGCTCGTCGAGCCGGCCGGCGGCCTCCCGGTCGGCCGCGTCGGCCAGCTCCAGGGCCGCCGCCACGGCGGCGGCGACCCGCGCCACGGGGGTGGGCGTGCCAAGCTGCGCCCGCGCCGGGTCGGCGCTCGCCCGACCCCGCCGGTCCAGCCGCACCCCGCCGGCGTCGGCCAGGGTGACCGCCTCGGTCAGCCGGGCCTTCGCCCGGTGCAGCCGCCCAGCCAGCTCGGTGAGCACCTGGTCGGCCTCGATCACCGCTGGGGCGAGGACCGCCAGCTCGGACCGGAGCGCGCCGATCCGTCCGCCGGCGGCCCCGGCTGCGGAGCCCGCCCAGCCGCCCCGCAGCGTCCGGGCCGCCCCGTCCAACTCGGCGGCCCGCCGGTCGACCAGCCCGGTCAGCCCCCGCCAGGCCGTGCCGGCCGACGCCCACCGGCCCGGGTCGGCCGCCCACAGCCGGGCGTAGGCACCATCGGCCTCTGCCCCGGTGCCGCCGGCGCCGGCACCGGCCGCCACGAACCCACCGGCCGCATCTCCGCGCGCTGCCGCGCTCACCGGGGCAGCGCCGTCAGCCGGTGGGCGGCCCGCTCGTCGGCCGCCTGGTAGCCCTCGGCGGCGGCGGTCAACCCGTCCGCGGCGGCGGCGATCCGCGCGCCGAGCGCGCCGCACCAGGCGAACGTGGCCGACTCCAGGCCGGCCAGGGCCTCCGTTGACCGCCAGCCGGGAGCCGGCACCGCCAGCCCGGGCACCCCGGCCAGCCCGTGCCCGAGCCGGTACGCGAGGTCGCCGAGCGCCCCGGCCACCTCCCGCAGCAACTCGGGGCGGACGGTGAACGGCTCCTCGGTCATCGGCGGACTCCTCCCGGCTCGGTGCCCCGCGACGAACGGCGGGCGGACGGCGACGCCGGCCCGGGTCAGGCCGCGTCGACGATGCCGTCGTCGAGGGATGAACAGCGACGCCGTCGACGCTAGGCAGCCGCCCCGCCCGGCCGGAACGCCCTGTGGACAACGGGCGGCGGTCGTACCCTCGGGTTGTCCACAGCCATTGCCCACAGTCGACCCGACGGCTAACCTGCGGCCTGTTCCGCCGGTAGGGTGAGGCCATGATCGCCAACGGGCCGGGGCGGACCCGGCGGGCGGACGGACGGGGCGCGGTGGCATGAAACCGGTGTGGCGGGTCGCGGACGTACGGGCGGCGGAGGCCGGGCTGATGGCCACCCTGCCCGCCGGGACGCTGATGCAACGGGCCGCCGCCGGGCTGGCCCGCCGCTGCGCGCTGCTGCTCGCCGGCCGGGGCGGGGTGTACGGGGCCCGGGTGCTGCTGCTGGTCGGCACCGGCGACAACGGCGGCGACGCCCTGTACGCGGGGGAGCGGCTGGCCCGCCGGGGCGCCGCCGTCTCGGCCCTGTTGCTCACCCCGGGCCGGGCGCACGCGCCGGGGCTGGCCGCGCTGCGTGCCGCCGGGGGCCGCCTGGTGGAACGGCCGCCAGCCGTGACCGACCTGGTGCTGGACGGGATCGTCGGGATCGGCGGCACCGGCGGGCTGCGCGAGGCGGCCGACCGGCTCGCCGGCGAGCTGCCCGCCCTGCGCGGCCGGGACGGCGGGCGGGCCGCCGTGGTCGCCGTGGACGTGCCCAGCGGGGTCGCCGTGGACACCGGCCACGTGCCGCGGGCCGCCTCCGGCCGGCCGGCCGCGGTCCGGGCGGACGTGACGGTGGCGTTCGGCGCGTTGAAGCCGGCCCTGGTGGTGGGTCCGGCGGCGGCGTTGGCCGGCGAGGTCGAGCTGGTCGACATCGGCCTCGGGCCCTGGCTGCGCGGCACGCCCGCGCTGCGGGTCACCGAGTGGTCCGACGTGGTCGACTGGTGGCCGGAGCTGGGCCCGGCCGCGGAGAAGTACACCCGGGGCGTGGTGGGCCTGGCGACGGGCTCGGCGGCGTACCCGGGGGCGGCGGTGCTCTCGGTCGGCGGCGCGCTCGCCGGGCCGACGGGTCTGGTCCGGTACGCCGGCAGCGCCCGCGGCGACGTGCTGCTGCACCACCCCTCCGTGATCGCGGGCGGCCGGGTCGCCGACGCCGGCCGGGTCCAGGCGTGGGTCTGCGGATCGGGCCTGGGCACCGGCGAGGAGGCCGCCGCCGAGCTGCGCGCGGTGCTCGCCGCGCCGCTGCCGGTGGTGCTCGACGCCGACGCGCTGACCCTGCTCGTAAACGGGGCGATGGCGGACCGGCTGCGCCGGCGGGACGCGCCGATCGTGGTCACGCCGCACGACCGCGAGTTCGCCCGGCTCTGCGGGGAGGAGCCCGGCGCGGACCGGGTCGCCGGCGCGCTGCGGCTGGCCGCCTGGATGAACGCGGTGGTTTTGCTCAAGGGGGACCGCACGATCGTCGCCACCCCGGACGGCCGGGCGTACGTCAACCCGACCGGTACCCCCGCGCTGGCCACCGGGGGCACCGGCGACGTGCTGGCCGGGCTGCTCGGCTCGCTGCTCGCCGCCGGGCTGGCCCCGGAGCGGGCGGCTGCCGCGGCGGCGTACCTGCACGGGCTGGCCGGACGGGAGGCGGCCCGCACGGGCCCGGTGACCGCGACCGACGTGGCCGCCGCGCTGCGCCCGGTGGTGGCCCGGTTGCCCTGACGGCAGCGCCGGCGGGCCGGATGATCGACGCGATGTCGGCGACCTGGCGGTCCTTCCCGCCCCGGGACACCGCCGTATCGCCCACGTCCGGAGACTCGCGGCGGCTCCGGCCTGGGTTGATCACCCCGGTCAGTACGCTGGAGGCATGTGGCAGTCCGAGGTGCGGGTCGATCTTGACGCGATCCGGGAGAACGTGACGCGGCTGCGGGCCGGGGCCAGCGCCGAGCTGATGGCGGTGGTCAAGGGCGACGGGTACGGCCACGGCATGCTCCCGTCGGCCCGCGCCGCGCTCGACGCCGGTGCGGACTGGCTCGGCGTCTGCACCCTCGACGAGGCGCTTGCGCTGCGCCGGGCCGGGATCGACGCGCCCGTGCTGGCTTGGCTGCTCGCCCCCGGGCTGCCGCTGCACGAGGGCGTCGCGGTCGGGGTGGACCTGGCCGCCGCGAGCCTCACCCAGCTCGACGAGATGGTCGAGGCGAGCCGGCTGGCCGGCCGCCCGGCCCGGCTGCACCTGAAGATCGACACCGGGTTGGCCCGGGGCGGGGCCACCGTCGCCGACTGGCCGGCGCTGCTGAAGGCCGCCGCGAAGGCCCAGGCCGACGGCCTGGTCGAGGTGGTCGGCGTGTGGAGCCACTTCGTGTACGCGGACCTGCCCGGCCACCCGACGACCGACCGCCAGCTCGCGATCTTCCACGAGGGGCTGGACATGGTCGAGCGGGCCGGGCTGCGCCCGCGCTACCGGCACCTGGCCAACTCGGCCGCCACCCTGACCCGCCCCGACACCCACTTCGACCTGGTCCGGCCCGGGATCGCGATCTACGGGCTCTCCCCGGTGGCCGGCGAGCGGTTCGGGCTGCGCCCGGCGATGACCGCCCGGGCCCGGGTCATGCTCACCAAGCGGGTGCCGGCCGGCAGCGGCGTGTCGTACGGGCACACCTACCTCGCCGAGGCCGACGCCAACCTGGCCGTGGTGCCGCTCGGCTACGCCGACGGGGTGCCCCGGCACGCCTCGAACACCGGCCCGGTGCAGCTCGCCGGCCGGCGGCGGACCGTCTCGGGCCGGGTCTGCATGGACCAGTTCGTGATCGACTGCGGTGACGACCCGGTGGCGGCCGGCGACGTGGCGACCCTCTTCGGCCCCGGGACCGGGGGCGAGCCCACGGCCGACGACTGGGCCGAGGCGGTCGGCACGATCAACTACGAGATCGTCACCCGGTTCGGCGGGGTCCGGGTGCCCCGCGTCTACGACGGCGAGCGGCCGTGAGCGAGCGCAGGTTCCGCGTCCCCCGGCCCCGCACCGCCGCCGGCCGGGTCGCCGGGCTGGTCGGGGCGGCCGTCGGCGTCGCCGCCGCCGGGCTGGCGGCGGGCGTGGTGAGCGAGCGCGTCCTGATCCGCCGGCTCAAGGGCGACCCCACCGACCCGTACGCCGACGAGGCCTTCGGTCAGCAGCGGTACGACGAGTCGTTCCGGCTGGAGCTGCCCGACGGCACCGACATCCACGTCGAGGTGGTGGAGCCGACCCGACCCGTGTCCGGCAACCCGACCGTGGTGCTGGTGCACGGCTTCTGCCTCGACATGGGCACGTTCCACTTCCAGCGCAAGATGCTCGCCGAGCGGGGCGAGCACCGGATCGTCGCGTACGACCAGCCGGGGCACGGCCGGTCGGGGCGGCTGGAGACCGGCGAGTACGACCTCGCCGCGCTCGGCCGCACCCTGCGCCGGGTGATCGACCGGACCGCCCCGCAGGGGCCGCTCGTGCTGGTCGGGCACTCGATGGGCGGGATGACCATCATGGCGTTCGCCGAGCTGTACCCGGAGTTGTTCGGCGACCGGGTGGTCGGCACGGTGCTGATGGCCACCTCGGGCGGGCTGCTGGCCGAGACGAGGCTCGTCGCCCCCGCCCTGCTCGGCCGGGTCGGCGCGCCGGTGCTCTACATGGTGAGCAACGCCACCCGGTACGGCGGCACGGCGATCGACGCGGCGCGCCGGTCGACGTCCAACGTGGCCTGGCTGCTCACCCGTAAGTACGGCTTCGGCACCCCGAGGCCCAGCCCGGCCCTGGTGTCGTACGTCGAGCAGATGAACTCCCGCACGTCGGCCGACACGGTCACCCGCTACCTGCGCACCCTGGCCACCCACTCCCGATACCCGGCACTTGCCGCGCTGGCCGGCACCCCGGTGCTGGTGGTGGTCGGCGACAGGGACATGATCACCCCCGTGACCCACTCGGAGCAGATCGTCCGTCGGTTGCCGCACGCCGAGTACCTCAAGATCCGCGACAGTGGGCACGTGGTCATGCTGGAGCACGCCGACGAGGTCAACGGGGCCCTGGAACGCTTCCTGGAGAGGCTGTGAGCGGGGACGGCCTCGTCGGCGGTCCAGGCGGGTTGGGCGCGAGCATCGGCGGCGGCCCCGGTGGGCCGGCCGGCGTCGTCGTCAAGCTGCCGACGGTCGAGGACACCCACGCGTTCGGCCGCCGGCTGGCCGGGGTGCTGCGCGCCGGTGACCTGCTGCTGCTCACCGGCCCGCTCGGCGCCGGTAAGACCGCACTGACCCGGGGCATCGGCGCGGGCCTCGGCGTGCGCGGCGACGTCACCTCACCGACCTTCGTGATCGCCCGCGTGCACCGGCCCGACCCGGAGCGGGGCCGGGGTGTGGCGCTGGTGCACGCCGACGCGTACCGGCTCGGGGACGCGGCCGACCCGCGCGCCGAGATCGACGACCTCGACCTGGACGCGTCGGTCGACGGCTCGGTCACCGTGGTCGAATGGGGCGAAGGGCTGGTCGAGCAGTTGGTCGACGCCCACCTGCGGGTCCGCATCGACCGGTGTGACGACGACACCCGGCTGGTCGAGCTGGCCCCGGTCGGCGGCGACTGGGCCGAGCGCCTGGCCGCCCTCACCTGACCGCGCCGACCGCCCGGCCGCTTCCCACCCGACCGGGCGGCCGCCGGCTGGAAATCCCGACCGCGCCTACCGCCCGGCATCCCTCCACTCGACCGGGCGGTCGGGTGAAGCAAGACCGATTCCATCCCGCCCGTCGGCCCGCCCGGCGCGAGGTGTCGGACCGGGCTGGTAGGAAAGGGGCCGACCGACTGCGAAAGGTTGCCGATGCCCGACGACGCTCCCACCCTCGACCTGCTCGCCCTGCTGCCCGAGGAGTGGCGCGCCCTGCTCACCCCGCATCTCGACCCGGCCCGCACGGCCGCGCTGGCCGAGTTCGTCGCCGGGGAGTACGCCACCCAGACCGTCTTCCCGCCGGTCGAGGACCTGTTCTCCGCGTACCGGCTGTGTGGGCCGGGAGAGACCCGGGTGCTGATCCTCGGGCAGGACCCGTACCACAAGGCGGGGCAGGCGCACGGGCTGAGCTTCAGCGTCCGCGAGGGGGTGTCCGTCCCGCCGTCCCTGCGCAACGTCTTCAAGGAGCTGGCCGAGGACCTGGGCGTGCCGAAGCCACGCGGCGGCAACCTCGACGGTTGGGCCGCGCAGGGGGTGCTGCTGCTCAACTCGGTGCTGACCGTCCGGCAGGCCACCCCCGGCTCGCACGCCAACAAGGGGTGGGAGGAGTTCACCGACGCGACGATCCGCGCCCTCGACGCCCTCGACCAGCGGGTCGTCTTCCTGCTCTGGGGCGGGTACGCCCGCAAGAAGGCGGCGCTGGTCACCAACCCGCAGCACGTGGTGCTGGAGGCCGGTCACCCGAGCCCGATGAACCCGCGCGGGTTCCTCGGTAGCCGGCCGTTCAGCGCCACCAACAAGGCCCTCGCCGACGCGGGCCTGCCGACTATCGACTGGGAGCGGTCGGCGGGCTGAGTGGTTCCGTCGCCCGGCCACCGAGCACGTGTGAAGTGATCGGGCGATCACCGTCTGCTGTAGACTGTCGCGCGTCCCCGGTATCCCGGCGGCTCCACGGATCGGAGGCGGCACGTGGCGGTTACGGTGACCATCAGCGCGGAGCAGTGGCGCGCGGCCCGGGAGGCGCTGGCGGCGGCCACCGACCGGTTCGTCCGCCTCGTCGAGTCGGTCGACCGGCCGCAGACCATGGTGACCGCGCACTGGTCGGTCGCCGACACCGTCGTCCACCTGGTCTCGGTCGGCTGGTGGTATGCGACGAAGCTTGATCCGGAGCACCCGCCGCTGCCGATCCCCGGCCTCGACGCCCGGCTGCCGACGGTCACCGTGGACACCATCGAGGGCGTCAACGACCTGATCCTGGCGCACCTGACGGAGCGCGATCCCGCGCCGCTGCTGGAGCGGTTCCGCGCCGACGTGGCGAAGATCCTCTCGATCACCGCCGACCGCGATCCCGGCGAGCTGCTGCCCTGGTTCGGCGACGCCCGCGCGCCGCTCGCCGGTCTCTTCGGCCACCTCGTCAACGAGCTGCTCGTGCACGGCTGGGACATCGCCCGCGCCACCGGCCGGCCGTGGGAGATGCCCAACCGGGAGGCCGTGCTGTTCTTCGAGGTCTTCCTCGTCGGGGTGCTCCGCGCCGGCTACGGCCGGCTGCTCGACAACGACGAGCCGCCCCGGGACCGCCCGATCACCGTCGAGTTCCGGTCGGCGTACTGCGCCGACATCACCCTCGTCCTGCACCAGGGGCTGGTGTCGATCGCCGCGCCCGGTGCCCGACCGGACGCGCGGGTGCGGTTCGACCCGGCGGCGCTCAACCTGATGCTGTTCGGCCGGGTGGGCCGGGTCCGCACGGCGCTCACCGGCGGGGTCTCCGTCCGGGGCCGCCGCCCCTGGCTCCTGCTCCCGTTCCTCCGCGTCCTGCGCACCCCCAGCTGACCCGCTCTGCCCGCCCTGCCCGTCTGCTCGGTGACGCCTGCAGGTG
>NZ_SMKJ01000232.1:0-11819 GCF_004348615.1 Micromonospora sp. KC207 | reverse complement strand
TCCCCACACACCACCGCCACCGCACCCGGCGACCGCTCCACCCACCGCCCCACCAACTCATGCACCAACAACCCAACCGACTTTCCCGACACCGACGACGACTCGAAGGCCGCCACCGACCACGACCGCACCAGCGACCGCTCGGCGGCGTCCATCGCCGCGAGGTGTCCGATCCCCAGTCTGGGCTGATCGAGCGCGCTGCCCAGCAGTCGCGACCAGTGCCGGAAGAAGTGGCCGACCGAGTCACGCCGGAACAGGTCCGTGCAGTATTCGATCTCGATCTCGTACCGGTCGCCGACGTCGTAGACGGTGAACGTGAGGTCCAGCTTCGCGGTGTCCGTGGGCACGAACTCCCGGGTCAGGAACGACTCGCCCGCGCCGGCCGCCGGCCCGTTCTCGTGGAACGCGAACAACACCTGGACGAGCGGGCCGTGGCTGGGCACCCGCTGCGGCACGAGACGGTTGACCAGCCGGTCGAACGGCACGTCCAGATGTTCCAGGGCGGAGAGCACCGACTCCTGGGTGCGTTCCACCACTGTCTCGAACGTCGGTTCGCCGCTCAGGTCGGTACGGGCCACCAGCGTGCCGGCGAACAGGCCGACCACGTCCAAAAACCGGCTGTCCCCCCGGCCGGCGACCGGGGAGCCGACGACGAGATCGGTCTGGCCGGTCTGCCGGTACAGGAAGACGTTGAAGGCCGCGAGCAGCACCACGTACGGCGTGACCCCGCTGCGCCCGGCAAGCGCCCGCACCCGGTCCCGGACCCCTGGCTCCACGGTGAACCGCACGGTCTCGCCGCGATAGGTGAAGTCCCGGGGCCGGGTCAGGTCGCGGCCGAGTTCGAGCAGCCCCGGGGCACCCCGTAGCTGCTCGACGCGGCGGTCGAGTTCCCG
Source organism: Micromonospora sp. KC207 (assembly GCF_004348615.1). Lineage (NCBI taxonomy): Bacteria > Bacillati > Actinomycetota > Actinomycetes > Micromonosporales > Micromonosporaceae > Micromonospora > Micromonospora sp. KC207. Next base: position 10,926 of record NZ_SMKJ01000232.1, on the reverse strand, counting down.
CTGCGCCTGCGGCCCGGCCAGCCACCGTTGCTGCCGGGCACAGTGCTCGACGTACGCCGCCTCCGTCGCAGGTGGCACGGCGGCGCCGCCCAGTCCCGCGGCCAACTCCCGTTCGATGATCTCCAGCGAGAGGCCGTCGACGGCGATGTGGTGGAACGTCAGGTGGGCGAGACGCACCTGGTCGTCGACGGCGAACACCGCCGCGCGGACCAGGGGCCCGGCGCCGAGGTCGAACGGCCGACGCGACACCGCCCGTACCACCTCGGCGCACCGCGCCTCGCGCTCGGCGGCCGGGCAGCCGGTGAGGTCGTGAACCTCCAGGGGGAACTCGCGGCCGGGCAACGGACGCTGCGCCGGCTCGCCCTCGATCTCCTCGAAGGCCATGAACAGCGCGTCGTGCCGGGCCAGCAGGCGGCTCACGGTGGAGACTGCCTCCGACAGCGGTACGGCGGACCGCAGCCGCCACGAGACCGGGACGTGGTAGGCGGCGCTGGCCGGCGTCAACCGGTCGAGGAACCACAGCCGCTGCTGCTCGCTACTCAACGGCCAACGCCGATTGTCCTCAGTCATTGAGCGCGGCGTTCTCGGCCTGGGCCATGGCGAGGGCGAGGCTTCTCGGCCGCATGTCCTGCCAGTTCTCCTCGACGTACCGCAGCGCCTCGTCCCGGCCGCCCGGCCCCCATGCCACGGTCCAGCCCGCCGGAACCTCGGCGAATTCCGGCCACAACGAGTGCTGCGACTCGGCGTTCACCAGCACCAGAAACGTACCGTCCGCATCGTCGAATGGATTCATGATCCGCCTCCGGTCCACGTCGATGCCGCAGGGAGTCCACATAGCCCCCGGGAAGCGGCCGTGGAGAATCCTGCCGGGTGATTCAGGCGGCGGCCAGAAATTGCCACTTTCATAAACTGACAGTTGGGGTAAGCGGTTTCACGAGAGCAAACGGGCAGGCGGACGCGCCGGCGGACAGAATTCCCGGATACGGAAGTGCGGGACAAAAGGCGGCTACGCCGGGTCGGCCACCGGAATCAGTGACACGATCTGCAGTTCGCTCGCACTCGGATCGGTGAGGGTGACGACGTCGACCAGGGTCGTCCGGTGATCGCTGGAGAGGCGGATGCCGCGCCTCGACCGCAGGGCGCACCCGTACGCGGCCTGGGCGTTCCACAGGCACCGGGCCTCGGGGTTGGTCGCCAGGCAGGCGTCGACCAGCGCGGCGATCACCGCGTCCTGGGGGTGCAGCGCGCGGGCGATGCGCATCTGGGTGAGCAGCGGCGCCGCCCAGTCGGTCTCCCAGTTGACCAGCCGACGGCGCGCGTCCGCGTCGGTGAACAGCCAGCGGGGATAGCTGGGATCGGTGCGCAGCCAGGGATAGTAGGCCTCACAAACCTCGTTGTGCAGCACCACCCGCGCGTACCGATCGAGGACGTAGGTCGCCCAACGCTGGCCCTCGACGAACTGGCGCAGGGCGGGGCCGAGGACGACGCCGGTCGTGTCGGCCGACGACGGCGGCGGCGGCATCCGGCCGACGGCGAGGAGATACAGCAGCTCCCGCTCGTACCGGTCGAGTCGCAGCGCCTCGGCGGCGGCGTCGAGGAAGGCGTCCGAGTAGTTGGCCCGCACCCCGCGTTCGAGGTTGCTGTACCAGACGACACTCACCCCGACGATCTCCGCGATCTCCTCCTGGGTGACGTTCGACCGACGACCCCGACGTCTCCGGGCGGCCTGGTGGTCGTCCGGCGACAGCCGGTGCCGCCAGGCTCTGACGCAGGCGGCCAACTCGCTGTTCTGATCCGCCGAGACCTGCCGAAAGGCAACCATTTCTCCCTCGTCCTGGCGCAGCAGCCATGAATGATTGATTCCACGCACTGAGATCCGACCGAAATGGAGCACCGACCACCGGTCACACGGGGCTCCTGCGGGGCTGGAGCAGGGCAGACCGATCGGTCGACGACTGCCCGTCATCGCCACCGAGGGATCCTGCGTGCGCCGCATTTAGCCAGCGGGCCAAATACCGCTCGCGACGACACCGGCACAATCCAGTCCAGTGGCCGTCACGAATGTGGATGCTACCGGCTGAGGACCCGGACACCAATAGCCGAGTATCGGTTCGATCACCATCGGGTCACCTTCCCCCGCGCTTCCCGCAGCCACCTGCACCCAATCGTCACGGAGTTGGCCGCACTGCCCCCTTGGCCACGTCCACGCAAGTGCCGCACGACTTGCCCGTGATAGCCCTGTTGCGTAGAAAGGCGACGGCCGGCCGCAATCCCCGTGACGTTCAGATGCTTTCAATAGGCTCGCAACTTGACGGGTTCATGGTCGTCGCGTGGGGCGGGCGTCCCAAGTAAGGGGTCCAGGCCTGGCGGATGAGGCTACGGGTGGTGATGATCGGTCCGGGCACGAGGGGTGCCTGGCTGGCCCGGCGCCGGCTGACGGCGATCGACGCGACCAGTCTCGACGTGGCCGACACCCGGCCAACGTAGAACGCTTCGGCCGAATGGGACCGGGGCCGAAGGCGTCGGCGTACCCGAAACCGCACTTCGCGGCGTCAGCCGAGAGCGGCAGCCATGCGATCGCCTGGGGGCACAGTTGCGGATCGCAGTTACTTCGTCGTCCGGCGACGTGATCACCGACGGTGTTTCCTGTTGGAGGCGTTGCCGGTGCGGAAGCCGGTGTGGCCATGCTCATCGGCACCGGTACGGTCGTGCCCTCCCAACCGATGCTGCGGGCGGGGCGATGTGATCGCGGCCTGTGTCAGGGGCTGAACGCCCGTCTGCGGCCGTCTCCGGATGCGCCCACCTCCGGGCAGGCGCATCCGGGCGGGTCACAGGGCTCGCCGCCGGACCCGCCATACGACCACCGTGAGCAGCACCGCGGTCAGGCTCAGGAACAGCGCGGCCTCGATGAGCTGGAAGGTCCAGAAGCGCTCGGCGGGGTGGAACTCCACCCACTGCAGGACCCCGCGATCGCGCAGGTGGGTAGCCAGGTCCAGGCCGGACCGCCGGGCGTCCTGGTCCATGTGGTACACCTCGGGCAGGCCGAGCCGGCGGCCGGCGGCGTCGGAATAGCCCGTCGCGAGGATCCAGTCGAGATGGTTGCCGGTGGACGTCCTCGGCCCGCCGACGTCGACCGTGGTGTCCCTCGCGGTCACCGGGTTCGCCAGGGTCTGCGGCGGCGCGTAGTGCGGGCGCAGCGCGCCGGCAACGGCGACCCGCACCGCGAGGAACGCGGCCAGCGCCGCCGCGAGCGCGGGCAGGCTGCGCCGCAGCAGCACCCCGGCCGCCGCGGCGAACGCGAACGCGAACAGCGCGTACGCAGCGGGAACGACGCCCTCCAGGTCGAACGCGTCGGCGGTGAACCGGCCGTCGAGCGCGTCCAGCGGGTGGCGGTACCAGGTGACCACGGCGCTGAGAGCGAGGGTCAGCACGACCACCAGCGAACCGAGCGCGGCGAGCTTGACCGCCAGCCACCGCATCCGGGGCACGGACTGCGTCCAGGCCAACTGCCACGTGCCGGTCTCCAGCTCACGGGCCAGCAGCGGTGCGCCCAGGAACGCGCCGATGACGAACGGCAGCAGATTGAACAGGGACAGCATCTTCGAGGCGTACCCGTGCTCCTCCCACAGCCGCTGCAGCGCCACGGCGCAGCCCTCAGCGACGGAGCCGCCCGCGCAGCGCGCGACGCCGTGCGGGAAGAGGCCGTGCATGGACGTCCCGAGCAGTAGCAGGACGGCCGCCGCCACGGCGACCAGCAGCGCCAGGACAGTGGCCTCGGCGCGGTGCTGACGCCAGGTCAGCCAGGTCATGCCGCCACCGCCTCTGCCGTGGTGGCCGGGGTGCGGCGCAGATAGGCGAGCACGAGTTCCTCCAGCCCGACGGGGTTTGCCTGCCAGCCGGGAGCGGTCGGGCCGCCGCCGTCGCGTACCAGCAGGGTGGTGTGGCGGTCGCTGTGCGTCGCCGACACGATGGTGGCCGAGCTTTCGGGCTCGGCGGAGACGCGCGGGCCAACGAGCAGGCGGTGTTCGGCCAGCAGGGTCTCGATGTCCCCGGTGAGCGCGACCCGGCTGCCGTTGAGCACGACCAGGTGGTCGCAGACGCGTTCCAGCTCCGGCACGGCGTGGGAGGAGAACAGCACGGTGACCCCGTCGACGGCGACCGCGCCCATGAGCACCTGCAGGAACTCCAGGCGGGCCACCGGGTCCAGGGCGGCCATCGGCTCGTCGAGCAGCAGCAGGGCGGGGTGCTTGGCCAGGGCCAGCGCGAGCGCGACCTGGGCCTGCTGGCCGCCGGAGAGGACGCCCGCGCGACGGTCCAGCGGAATACCGAGTTCCGCCATGCGGGTTTCCACCAGGTGCCGGTCGAAGCGGGGGTTGCAGGACCGGCCGAAGCGGATCAGCTCGGCGACGGTGAAGTGCTTGAAGAGGGGATGGTCCTGGGCGAGGAAGCCAATGCGCGCGAGCACCTGCGGGGTGTTGGCCGTCGGGTCCTCGCCCAGCACCCGCACCGTGCCCGCGGTCGGCGCGAGCAGCCCTGCGGACAGGCGCAGGAGGGTGCTCTTGCCCGCGCCGTTGGGCCCGATCAGGGCGATGACCCGGCCGGCCGGAACCTTTAGGGTGCAGTCGCGCAGCGCCCAGGTGCGGCGGTAGCGCTTGGACAGCCCTTCGGCGGTCAGCGCGATGTCTGTTGCTGTCATGCGGCTTCCTTGTCGATCGATTGCTGCACGGTGGTGAAGAGGGCTGCGGCGGCCTGCCGGTCGAGCCCTGCGGCGTATGCCTGGTGCAGCCACGCTTCCAGGCCACGCCGCAGTGCGCCGTACGTCGCCGGAGACAAGGCGGCGGTCTGCGTGGAAGTGATGAAGGTGCCCTGCCCTGGGCGCCCGACCGCCAGGCCTTCCTGCTCCATCTGCCGGTACGCCTTGGCGACGGTGTTCGGGTTGATCGCGAGGGTCTCCACGACCTCACGGATCAGCGGCAGCCGGTCGCCCGGCTGCAGGAACCCCAGCAGCACGGCCTGCCGAACCTGCTGCACGAGCTGCAGGTAGGTCGGCACGCCCGAGTGGCTGTCGAGCCGGAACACGAACATGCCCGAACTTTACTCCTTTACTAGGGAAGTAGTAAAGGATCCGCGCGGACGGCCGGATCTCACCGGCGGGGCTCGACCTCCTCCCGCTAGAGGCCCGGCGGGGGCGGCGCACGAGACGAACCCTGAGGACGCCTATATGGTGGGACTACAGGTGAGCGGTGCAGATCGAAGGTGCCTGGCAGCTGCGGCTACCAGCAGGGGAGGATGCGATCACAGTGACGTCGGCCATGCCGAACGCGACCCGCAACACCCGTCAGCGGGCTGAGGTGCTGACGTTGCTGCGCGAGGTCGAGGGGTTCCATTCGGCGCAGCATCTGCATCAGATGCTGCTCGCCCGGAGGGCGCGGGTCGGCCTCACCACCGTGTACCGGACCTTGCAGCTGCTGGTCGAGGCCGGCGAGGTGGACTCCACCCGGCTGCCCGGCGGTGAGCAGTTGTTCCGCCGGTGCAGCCAGAGCAAACATCATCACCATCTGGTCTGCCGCGAGTGCGGGCGCACGGTGGAGGTTGCCGGGCCCGCCGTGGAGCGGTGGGCCGACCGGATGGCCGCTCAGCACGGCTTCACCGACGTCGGCCACACCCTGGAGGTCTTCGGCATGTGCGCGGAGTGCTCACGCTGACCGTCGCCGATCCGGCCCAGCCACCCGTGGGCCCTGATCGGAGCTGGTTGGCGGCACGCGGCTGTTCGAGGCGGCGGGCGGGTTGGCACCACCACCTCTTTCCTCACGTGCCGGCGCAGGTCGCGCAGATGCCTCTGACGTCGAGTCGGTCAGGATGTGGGGTGAAGCCGGTGTGCTGGTGCAGCTCGCTGAGCCAGCCCGTCACGATCTCGGGCGGGCACTCGGTCACCGCGTCGCAGCGGGTACAGATCAGGTGCTGGTGCGGTGCCGTACCGCAGTGGCGGTAGGCGCGTTGGCCGCCCAGGTCGAACGTGTGCAGCAGCCCGGCGTCGGCGAGACTGTGCAGCGCTCGGTAGACGGTGGTCAGGCCGATGTGCCGCGCGGTGCTGGTGAGTTCGGCGTGCACCTGCTGGGCGGTGAGCGGGCGGGAGTGTCTGGCCAGCAACGCCAGGACGGCGCGGCGCTGCGAGGTGGGCGTCAGACCCGCGACCCGCAACTGCGTAACGAGGGGCGTGGTCATGGCGGTTAGGGGTGGACGCCGAGCGTCTTGCGCAGGTCGGCCGTCTCGGCGGGGATGGCGGCGCGCAGAGGCTTGACGCGCGCTCGATGGTCCGACCACTCGGCACGGATGTGGTCGCGGGCGATCGTCAGGCACCAGGCCCGCTCCTGCCGGGCCGCGCCGACCGGCTGCGGTGTCAGGGCCCAGTCGACGGATGCCCCGGTGCTCATCATCAGCCCCGGGGTTCGCGGCGGGCGTACTTCTGGCGGAACTTCTCGACGCGGCCGGCGGTGTCGAGCAGGCGCTGCTTACCGGTCCAGAAGGGGTGGCTCGCGGCGGAGATCTGGACGTCGATGACGGGGTAGGTGTTGCCGTCGGTCCACTGGATCGTGTGGTCGCTGGTGGCGGTGGATCGGGTGAGGAAGGCGAAGTCGGCGCCCTTGTCGCGGTAGACGACGGGCCGGTACTCGGGGTGGATGCCGGGTTTCATGCGGGTGACGCTCCTTCGGTGTTGGTGTTGGGCGGTTCCTCTGCTTCGAGGGGGAAACAGCCGGTGAAAGGGTCTTGGTAGGTGCGCCAGGTTTCCTCGCCGTCGGCGAGTTCGGCGTCGGTGAGCAGGCAGCCGGTGAGGGTGTGGTGCAGCTCGGCGGGGTCGATGCCGAGGCCGATGAAGACGAGGTGTTGGTGGCGGTCGCCGTAGTAGGGGTCCCAGTCGAGGGCGGCGGCGAGGCGGCGCTGGTCCTCGACGTGTTCCCAGCGGTCTTCGGGCAGGCTTACCAGCCAGTGTCCGAGGGAGCCCATTGCCAGGCCTCCGCCGGCGAATTCCCAGGCCACAACGGTGTCGGGTTGGCTGGCCAGCCAGAGGTGGCCTCGGGAGCGGATGATTTCGGCGTTGACGTCTTCGAGGACATCGTGCAGGCGTTGGGGGTGGAATGGGCGGCGGGCACGGAAGACGGTGGAGACGACTCCGCAGTCAGGTTCGGGTTCGTGGATGCCCAGTGTGTAGCCCTGTAGACCGCGGGTGAGGATCCCGGGGGTTTCCGGCCGGTGCCGACGGGTGTGGCGCAGCTGACGGGTCAGCGTGGTGGCGTCGACGCGGTCGTCGTCGACGCGGATGTGAGCCGCCCACGGTGCCATTCGTTGCAGCAGGATCGCCATCCTGCTGGTGTCGAAATCTCCCTCTCGGGACTGCCCCCACAGCAGCAGGGTGTCGGCGTACTCGATCTGCCGGACCACCACGTCGGCGAGCGCGCGGTGGTCGTCCTCGGCGGCCTGGATGCCGAGCGCGGTGAGGTCGTCGGTGCTGGCGAGGCCGTCGAGCAGGTGTTCGGCGTCGAGGACTGTGACGTAGGAGTCGACGCGGAGAAGGTCGGTGATTGGTGCGCCGTCTATGAGGCAGTAGGCGCAGGCGGCGGCGACCGCCTCGGGTTCCACCACCTCGGGCAGCATGAGCACGAGGTCCTGGCCGGGGTGGCTGCGGGCGAGCCGGACGAGGGTGGGCAGCACGTCCTCGCGCAGGGTGCAGGAGACGCAGCCGTGCCGCAGCTCGACCTGCTCGTCTTCGATGATGCCGGCGCTGGAGCGGACCACACGGCGGACGAGGCCGTCGCGCAGGGCGGTGAGGTCGTGCCGTACGAGCAGCAGTGACGGATCGGCGGCGAGGAGTGCGCGGGCGACGGCGAAGGTCGCCGCCGGCCAGAACCCGGACAGCACGGTCAGTGACGGGCGGGTATCAGCGTCGGCTGTCACGGCATGGGTCGGAGCCTGTGGTGACGACGACATCGTGTTCCTCTCGACTTACTTGAAAACGATTGTCATTCTAAGCACATGGAAGTTGCCGAAGCCAGCGGTGAGGTGCGGACGCACGGGGTCGAGGCCCGGCAGTCCGGCGACGTCCTCACCGTCACGGTTCAACTGAGGTTCGGTCCCGCCGCCCGCCCGGAGGACCTCGGCCGCCTCGATGCGCTGCTGGCCCTTCTGGGCGGCGACCCGGTGTTGGTGTCGCCGCCGAAGGAGCCGGATCGTCACTTGCGGATCGATCCGCAGGCGCGGGCGGTGTACTGCGGTCGTACCGAGGTCGCGCTGACCCGCCGGGAGTACGACCTGCTGCTCCACCTGGCCGAACATCCACGCCAGGTCTTCACCCGGCGGCAACTTCTCCAGCGCGTCTGGGAGCAGTCCCGCACCAGCCCCCGCAGCGTGGACGTCCATGTCCGGCGGTTGCGCGCCAAGTTCGGCGCCGATGTGCCGGTGGTCACGACGCTACGTGGTGTCGGCTACCGCCTCGGGGTCGACTGCGCCGTCGAGATCGTCGACGCCCTGGCGTAGATGTGGCCGAACAGCTGATGTAAAACTGAAAATCGTTGTCGTTACCGTTGTGATTTCCCTCAAGGAGCGAGCACTGTGTCCCGACGTTGTGACGTCACCGGCGCGAAGCCGAGCTTCGGCAACGCCGTGTCCCATTCCCACCGGCGCACCCGCCGCCGCTGGAACCCCAACCTGCAGAACCACCGCTTCTGGCTGCCCTCGCAGCGGCGGTGGGTCAGCCTCACCCTGACGGCCAAGGCGCTCAAGACCGTGGACCGCAAGGGCATCGAGAAGGTCGTCGCCGAGCTGTACGCCCGGGGAGTGAAGCTCTGATGCCCCGCCAGACCGACGTGCGGCCGATCGTGCGGATGCGCAGCACCGCTGGCACCGGCTACACGTACGTGACCCGCAAGAACCGCCGCAACGACCCGGACCGGCTGGTCCTGCGCAAGTACGACCCGATCGCGCGCCGGCACGTCGAGTTCCGCGAGGCACGCTGATGGCGAAGAAGAGCCTGGTCAACCGGCAGACCCGCCGCGAGGAACTGGTGGCCCGACACGCCGAGGCGCGAACCGAGCTGAAGCGGCTGGCCGCCCACCCGGACACCGACCCGGACGCACGCGCCGAGGCGGTACGCCGACTCAGCCGGCTACCGAGGGATTCGAGCCCGGTACGGCTGCGATCGCGCGACCAGATCGACGGCCGCCCCCGCGGAGTGCTGACCCGGTTCGGGCTGTCCCGGGTCCGGTTCCGCGAGCTGGCCCTACGTGGCGAGATGCCCGGAGTCCGCAAGGCATCGTGGTGATGTCGTCACACAGCGCCAACGGCGTGGGAGGCGGCCGGTTAAGCACCGCCGGTTCGGGCCACATGTACCACTGCGCGCAGGTGTGTGGTGTGGAGGGAGAGGGATGAATGCGACGGTGAGGGCTCGCGGTCTCGCGGGCCTGGTCGCCGGGGCGGTGGTGGTCGCCGGCACGGTGCTGGCGCCCGCCACCGCGTCGGCGGCCGAAAAGGTGGTGCTGTCCAAGGGGCACACCGACGCGATCGACGTGCACTACGACAGTGGTGCGCTGTCGTTGAAGGTCAACGACGACACAGTGAGCCCCGCGGTGCAGCGGGATCCGGCGGACGTGACGTTCCAGGTCCTGCCGGGGGCGGCCATGGCCGTTCCGGACGATCCCCGCTTCGCCTTCCTCGGGCCGGCGGGGAGCCAGGTCTGGCTGCTGCCCATGACCCAGGACCCGGATCTGCTCTGGCCGGGTTGGAACACCACGACGCTCGACTCCGGGGTGTTCGAAGGAAACAAGGTGCGGCTGAGCCTGGTGGGCGTACAGGGGCCGGGCGACGTCACGCTGTTCACCCAGGACTCGTTCGGCGGTCCGATCATCAAGTTCCGCGATGCCGACGGGCTGCCGGACGCGATCGACGTCCCGGTGAAGACCCACGCGCACTCGAACTGGGCGTTCAGCGCGCTGGGCAGCTACACCCTGAGGTTCCAGGCCGACGCGACCCTGATCAATGGCACCACGGTCAGCACCGGGCCGGTCGACTACTCGTTCGTCGTCGGCGAGTTGCCCGGCAGCGGGCCCGAGGTCGGCTTGTCGATCAGCGGCATGGCCGACGAGTACCAGCCGAACGACACCGTCACGCTCAACGCGGTGCAGACGCCGCAGACCGAGCTGGACCACTACCACTGGTTCAGCAAGTGCCCGGGCGCGGCCGACTGGGCCGTCATCCCGGGTGAGGCGGGGGCCAGCTACTCCTTCACCGCGACCCGGGAGCTCAACGGCTGCGAGTACGTGGCCAAGCTCTACGACGACGATCACGCGATCGCCGCGACCAGCGAACCGGTGACCCTGTGGGTGGCGTTCCCGCCGCAGGAGCCGGGTACCTCGCAGACGATCACCGCGTCGATCGACGGAACGCAGGGCTCGCTGGTGATCAGTGTCAATCCGGACGACCGGGCCGTGGTGCTGCCGCCCGCGCAGCTGAACGTGGCCGGTGACCGGTGGGAGAGCATCGGCGAGCTCCGGCCGGTCACCGTGACCGACACCCGCGCCGGCCAGCCGGGATGGAGCGCGTCCGGGCAGATCCCGGCGGACTTCACCGGGCCGGCCGGGGCGACGTTCAGCGCCGGGTACCTCGGCTGGAGCCCTCGGGTGCTGGCTCAGGGTTCCGGGCAGGGCGTGGTCGCCGGCCCGGTGGTGGCACCGTACGTCATCGGCAGCGGCGGCGGCCTCGGCAACAGCGCGGTGCTGGGCTCGGCGTCGAGCGGTGCCGGCCGGGGCACCGCCCAGCTGGGCGCGGGGCTGCGGCTGAGCCTGCCCACCGAGACGGCTGCGGGGACCTACACCGCGACCCTCACCCTCACCGCGATCTGACCACACCAACACGTCCGGTGGCACGGCACTGAGC
>NZ_SMKJ01000231.1:0-11821 GCF_004348615.1 Micromonospora sp. KC207 | reverse complement strand
GGTGGCGGGGAACGCGGCGGGCCCCGCCACCGGCGACCCGGTGGAAACCGGATCGCGGGGACGGGGCCCGTCGTCTTCAGCGGCGGCTCCTCGCCGGACGCGTCAGCCGCGCCCGGCCGGAGTCGTCACGGGGTCACTTGCCGCCGGCCAGCTTTTCCCGCAGGGCGGCGAGCGCCTCGTCGGTGGCCAGGGTGCCGGCCGGCTCCTCGGCCGGCCGGCTCGGGGCCGAGCTGGTCGAGGTGGTGGTGCCGCCGGTCGACACGGCCGGAGCCGGGTTCGCGGCGGCCTCGGCGTCGGCGGCCCGGGAGGTCTGCACCTGCTTGGTGTGGGCCTCCCAGCGCTGACGGGCCTCGGCGTACTGGTTCTCCCAGGTCTCGCGCTGCTTCTCGTACCCCTCGAGCCACTCGCCCGTCTCCGGGTCGAAGCCCTCCGGGTAGATGTAGTTGCCCTCGGCGTCGTAGGTCGCGGCCATGCCGTAGAGGGTCGGGTCGAAGTGCTCCTCGCCCTCGACGAAGCCCTCGTTGGCCTGCTTGAGCGACAGCGAGATCCGGCGGCGCTCCAGGTCGATGTCGATGACCTTGACCATGACCTCGGAGCCGACCTGGACGACCTGCTCCGGGATCTCCACGTGGCGCTCGGCCAGCTCGGAGATGTGGACCAGGCCCTCGATGCCGTCGTCCACCCGGACGAAGGCGCCGAACGGCACCAGCTTGGTGACCTTACCCGGCACGATCTGCTGGATCGCGTGGGTGCGGGCGAACTGCCGCCACGGGTCCTCCTGGGTCGCCTTCAGCGACAGCGAGACCCGCTCGCGGTCCAGGTCGACGTCCAGGACCTCGACCTCGACCTCCTGGCCCACCTCGACGACCTCGGACGGGTGGTCGATGTGCTTCCAGGACAGCTCGGAGACGTGCACCAGGCCGTCCACGCCGCCCAGGTCGACGAACGCGCCGAAGTTGACGATCGAGGACACGACGCCCTTGCGGACCTGGCCCTTCTGCAGCTTGTTGAGGAACTCGGTGCGCACCTCGGACTGCGTCTGCTCCAGCCAGGCCCGGCGGGACAGGACCACGTTGTTGCGGTTCTTGTCCAGCTCGATGATCTTGGCCTCGAGCTCGCGGCCGACGTACGGCTGCAGGTCACGCACCCGCCGCATCTCGACCAGGGACGCGGGCAGGAAGCCGCGCAGCCCGATGTCGAGAATGAGACCACCCTTGACGACCTCGATGACCGAGCCGCGGACGACGCCGTCCTCGTCCTTGATCTTCTCGATCGTGCCCCAGGCCCGCTCGTACTGCGCCCGCTTCTTGGAGAGGATCAGACGACCCTCCTTGTCCTCCTTCTGGAGGACCAGGGCCTCGATGTGGTCACCGACCGAAACGACCTCGGCCGGGTCCACGTCGTGCTTGATCGACAACTCCCGAGAGGGGATGACACCCTCGGTCTTGTAGCCGATGTCGAGCAGGACCTCGTCCCGATCGACCTTGACGACGGTGCCTTCGACAATGTCGCCGTCGTTGAAGTACTTGATGGTCTCGTCGATCGCGGCGAGGAAAGCCTCCTCGGAACCGAGATCGTCGTGGGTGACCCGGGTGGCGCTCGAGGGGGCCTCGATGCTGCTCGTCATGTGGGCGGTTGCTCCGGTCGGATGGGTTGTCACAGCAGGCTGGTGTCGCGGTGACCTGTTCGCGCCAGCGGATCCGTCGCCGGGCACACCGAACAATCACTAGTGAGGTCCTGATGTGGCTCCGTCTGGAACTCCGCGACCGCGCGCCTTCTCCCTGCCGAGGCACGCGACCCGCGAGCGCATCGTCTAGCCTACCGTGCGCATTACCACAGCGTGCAAGCCCCGGGACAAGTGATCCAGCCCGCTTTCGCGACGGATCATGACGTTCACCCGCATAATGGCGTTTTCCCGGCAAGAGGCGGCCGGCCGACGCCGCCCAGCCGCGACATGGTGCCCATCGGCCCGGGTCACGGGGCGGTGGGACGCCAGGCCACGAAGATGGCGGTCCCCGGGAACAACCGGCCGCGCAGCGGGCTCCACTGGCCCCAGATCTCCTCGTGCCCCGGCGGCCACTCCGGTTCGACCACGTCGCAAAGGACGAAGCCGGCGGCCGTCAGCTCGCGGACCCGGTCACCGAAGGTGCGGTGCGCCTCGACGTAGGCCGGCACCCCCGACGAGTCCTCCTCGACGTACGGGCGGCGGTCGAAGTAGGAGTGCACCGCCATCAGGCCACCCTCACCGGGGTCGTCCAGGAACACCCAGCGCATCGGGTGCGTGACGGCGAAGACCCACGACCCGCCCGGACGCAGCACCCGGAACACCTCGCGCATGAGGGCTGCGGAGTCCGCGACGAACGGCACGGCACCGAAGGCCGTGTGCACCGTGTCGAACGTGTCCGCCCCGAACGGAAGCGCCAGGGCGTCGGCCTGCACGAGCGGCACGTGCACGCCGGAGCGTTCGGCGGCCAGCCTGGCTTGTCGCAACATGCCGGCAGACAGGTCCAGCGCCGTCACGTCCGCCCCTTCGCCGTCCAGCCAGCGCGAGCCCGCAGCCGCGCCGCAGCCCAGCTCCAGCATCCGGGTGCCCTTGACGTCGCCGAGCAGCCGCACGTCCGCCTCCCGCAGGCCCTCCGGGCACCACACGAGGTCGACATCTCCGAGGAAAGTGCCGTGTTCCTCCTGGTAGCTGTCGGCATCGTGGTCCCACCAACGGCGGCTCGCCGTTCTGCCCTCAGCGTCGGACACGGCACGACGGGTGACGGCGGGTTCGGGATGTGCTGGGCGCTCGTCCATCCTGGTAACGGTACGGATCGGGCTGGTCGGCAAGGCATCAGGTGCCGAGGGTGATCAGGGGCGAGCCGTTCGAGCCGCCCCTGACCGCGCGGGCGCACCGGCCCTGGAGCCACTCCGGAGGTCGTGCTGGCCTCCAACTGCCCACCGCTTGGCGACCGCCCCCTTCGCGACGGGGGGGTGTACACCGCAGAACCCCGGGTAGCCAGGGCGCATGGCCGAACAGAGGGAATTCCGCGCAGGCGACCACGTCTCCTGGGCCAGCCACAGCGGGCGGGCGTACGGCGTGATCCGCGAAAAGATCACCGAGCGCACGCACGTGCGGGGCCACACCGTGAACGCGTCACCCGAGCAGCCGCAGTACCGCATCCGCAACGACGACTCGGGGCGGGACGTCGCCCACCGGCCAGAGGTGCTGCGCCATGAGCGGGAATGACGGCGAGCCGCACGGGGACACCTACCGGGAGTTCACCGAGGCGGTCAACATGCGACCCGGCGAGCTGTCGACCTGGCTGGAGACCGACGAGTCGAAGCACGTCGGCTGGCGGAAGAAGGGCACCGCCGGCGGCGAGTCGGTGGGGCACTCGTCCGGCCGGCGGATCGTCGACCTGCTGCGCCGCAAGCGCTCCGAGCTGACGGAGGCCGACTACCGGCACATGCGCAAGGTCGTCGGGTACGTGCACCGGCACCTGGCCCAGCGGCCCTCCGGCGACGTGCGGGACACGCGGTGGCGCTGGTCGTTGATGAACTGGGGCCACGACCCGCTGCGGTGAGCGAGCCTCGCCCCACGGCAGGGCCGGTCAGTGGTCGGCGCTGTTCCAGTCCCGGCCCTGCCCGACGGAGACCTCCAGCGGCACCGACAGCGGGTACGCCTCGCCCATCTGGCTGCGCACCAGCGCCTCCAGGGTGTCCCGTTCGTCGGGGGCGACCTCGAAGACCAACTCGTCGTGCACCTGCAGCAGCATCCGCGAGCGCAGCCCGGCCTCGCGCAGCCCGGCGTCGACGCGCAGCATGGCGACCTTGATGATGTCGGCCGCCGAGCCCTGGATGGGAGCGTTGAGCGCCATCCGCTCGGCCATGTCCCGCCGCTGCCGGTTGTCGCTGACCAGGTCCGGCAGGTAGCGGCGGCGGCCCAGGATGGTGGAGGTGTAGCCGTCGTGCCGGGCTCGGGCCACCACCTCCTGGAGGTAGTCGCGGACCCCGCCGAACCCGGCGAAGTAGTTGTCCATCAGTCCGCGCGCCTCCTCGGCGGTGATGCCGAGCTGCTGGGACAGGCCGAACGCGCTCAGCCCGTACGCCAGGCCGTAGTTCATCGCCTTGATCTTGCGCCGCTGGTCGGCCGTGACCTCGGCGACCGGCACCCCGAACACCGACGAGGCGGTGGCGGCGTGGAAGTCGTGGCCGGAGTTGAACGCCTCGATCAGCTTGTCGTCCGACGACAGGTGCGCCATGATCCGCATCTCGATCTGGCTGTAGTCGGCGGTGAGCAGGCACTCGAACCCCTTCCCCACGACGAAGGCGCGGCGGATCCGCCGGCCCTCCTCCGTGCGGATCGGGATGTTCTGCAGGTTGGGGTCGGTGGAGGAGAGCCGGCCGGTGGCCGCCACGGTCTGCTTGAACGTGGTGTGGATGCGACCGTCCTCGGAGACCGACTTGAGCAGGCCGTCGACGGTCGTCTTCAGCTTCGCCACGTCCCGGTGGCGCAGCAGGTGCTCCAGCACCGGCAGCGGGTTCTGCGCGTAGAGCCACTGCAGGGCGTCGGCGTCGGTGGTGTATCCGGTCTTGATCTTCTTGGTCTTGGGCAGCCCCAGCTCGCCGAAGAGCAGCTCCTGGAGTTGCTTGGGCGAGCCCAGGTTGAACTCCCGCCCCACCGCGGCGTAAGCGCCCTGCGCGGCGGACTTCACCTCGCCCGCGAAGTGGGCTTCCAGCTCCTGGAGGTAGTCCAGGTCGGCGGCGATGCCGACCCGCTGCATCGCGGCGAGCACCTCGGACAGGGGCAGCTCCACCTGTGCCATCAGCCGGGCGGACTGCTCGCCGTCGCGGGACAGCTCGGCGTCGATCGCGTCGGCCAGGTCGAGGGTGGCCCGGGCCTGGAGCATCAGATTCTGCTCGGCCTCGCCGTCGTCGCCGAGGCCGTCGAAGGTGAGCTGCCCGGTCTCCGGGGCGTCGACCCGCAGCTCGCGGTGCAGGTAGCGCAGCGCCAGGTCGGTCAGGTCGTAGGAGCGCTGATCGGGGCGGGCCAGGTAGGCGGCGAGCTCGGTGTCCCGGGCGACGCCGGCCAGGGACCAGCCGCGGGCGGCGAACGCCAGCCGGGCGTGCTTGCTGTCGTGCAGCACCTTCGGCCGCGCCGGGTCGGCCAGCCAGGCGGCCAGGGCCCGCTCGTCGGACTCGGCCAGCTCCGCCGGGTCGAGCCACGCCGCCGGGCCGGTGGCCAGCGCGAGGGCCAGGGCGTCGAGCTGCGGCTCGTAGCGCTCGCGGGGGTCCCTCGGCTTGGCCGGCGTCTTCACCGCCACGCCGACCTGGGTGCCGGCGGGGGCGTGCGCGGCGAGCCAGGCCGTCACCCTGCCGGGCTCGGTGAGCCGTTCGGCGGCCAGGTCGAACCCGGCCTCGGCCTCCGGCTCGACGGCCTCCAGGTACTGGTAGAGCCGGTCGCGCAGGATGCGGAACTCCAGCGTGTCGAAGACCTGGTGCACGGCCTCGCGGTCCCAGCCGGCCCAGCGGGCGTCCTCGGGGCGGATCGGCAGCTCCAGGTCGGAGACGAGGCAGTTGATCTCGTAGTTGCGGATCACGTCGGCGAGCCGCTCGCGCAGGCTCTCGCCGGCCTTGCCCTTGATCTCGTCGGCGCGGGCCACCACGCCCTCGACCCCGCCGTACAGGTTGATCCACTTGGCGGCGGTCTTCGGGCCGACCCCCGGCACGCCGGGCAGGTTGTCGCTGGTCTCGCCGACCAGCGCCGCCAGGTCTCGGTAGCGCTGCGGGCTCACGCCGTACTTCGTCTCGACGGCGGCCGGGTCCATCCGGGCCAGGTCGGAGACGCCCTTGCGGGGGTAGAGCACGGTGACGCTGTCGCCGACGAGCTGGAAGGCGTCCCGGTCGCCGGTGGTGATCAGCACCGACATGCCCTGGTCGCGCGCCTGCCAGGCGAGGGTGGCGATGACGTCGTCGGCCTCGTACCCCTCCCTCTCCACCACCGGGATGCGCAGCGCCGCGAGGACCTCCTTGACGAGGCTGACCTGGCCCTTGAAGTCGGTGGGGGTTTCGCTGCGGCCGGCCTTGTACTCCGCGTACTTCTCCGTGCGGAAGGAATGGCGGGAGACGTCGAAGGCCACGACGATGTGGGTGGGCTGCTCGTCGCGCAGCACGTTGATCAGCATCGAGGTGAAGCCGTAGACGGCGTTTGTCGGCTGCCCGGTCGTGGTGGAGAAATTCTCCACCGGCAGGGCGAAGAACGCCCGGTATGCCAGGGAGTGTCCGTCGACGAGGAGCAGGCGCGGCGTCGTAGCTGTCACGGCAGCGACTCTAGCCCGTACGCCCGACATCCCCGCCGCGCGGCACGGCCCGCAACGGCGGCAGCCGGCCGCCCCGCGAGGGGAACGACCGGCCGCCGGCGGTGCGCGTCAGGCCACGCCGAGGTACGCCTCCTTGACCGCCGGGTCGTGCAGCAGCTCCTGGCCGGTGCCCTCCTTGACGATCCGGCCGGTCTCCAGCACGTAGCCCCGGTGGGCGCGGGACAGCGCCTGCTGGGCGTTCTGCTCCACCAGCAGGATCGTGGTGCCCTGTTCGTTGATCCGGGTGATGATCTCGAAGATCTGCTGGATCAGCTTCGGCGCGAGGCCCATCGACGGCTCGTCGAGCAGCAGCAGCCGGGGGCGGGCCATCAGCGCCCGACCCACGGCGAGCATCTGCTGCTCACCGCCGGAGAGGGTGCCGCCGGCCTGCTTACGCCGCTCGGCCAGCCGGGGGAACAGGTCCAGCACCATGGCCAGGTCCTTGGCGATCTCGGCCTTGTCCCGGCGGGTGTACGCCCCCATCTCCAGGTTCTCCAGCACCGTCATGCCCGGGAACACGCCCCGGCCCTCCGGCGCCTGCCCGATCCCCCGGGTCACCCGCAGGTCGGCCCGCATCCGGGTGACGTCGGTGCCGTCGAAGACGACCGAGCCCTGGGCCACCGGACGCAACCCGGAGATCGCCCGCATCGTGGTGGTCTTGCCCGCGCCGTTGGCGCCGATGAGCGCGACCACCTCGCCCTCGTTGACCACCAGGCTGATCCCGTGCAGCGCCTGGATGCGCCCGTACAGCAGGGTCAGGTCCTTGATCTCAAGCAGCATCGGTCGGCACCCCCAGGTACGCGGCGATCACCTTCGGGTCGTCCCGGACCTCGGCCGGCAGCCCCTCGGCGATCTTCTTGCCGAACTCCAGCACGACGATCCGGTCGGTCACGCCCATCACCAGCCGCATGTCGTGCTCGATCAGCAGCACGGTCGTGCCGTTGTCCCGGATCATGCGGATCAGGCCGAGCAGTTCCTCCTTCTCCGCCGGGGTGAAGCCGGCGGCCGGCTCGTCCAGGCAGAGCAGGGCGGGGTCGGTGGCCAGGGCCCGGGCGATCTCCAGGCGGCGCTGCTCGCCGTACGACAGGTTGCGGGACAGGTCGTTCGCGCGCCGCTCGATGCCGACGAACCGTAGCAGCTCGTACGCCTTCTCCCGGCCCTCCCGCTCCTCCTGCCAGTGCCGCGGCAGCCGCAGCATGGCCGAGATGACGCTGGTCCTGTGGTGGACGTCCGCGCCCACCATCACGTTCTCCAGCGCCGTCATCTCGGGGAAGAGCCGGATGTTCTGGAACGTCCGGGCGATGCCGGCCTTGGTGATCCAGGAGCGCCGCTTGCCGTTGGTCCGCTGGCCCTTGAACCGGATCTCGCCCTCGGTGGGCCGGTAGACGCCCGTCATCGCGTTGAAGCAGGTCGTCTTGCCGGCGCCGTTCGGGCCGATCAGACCGAGAATCTCCCCCCTGTACAGGGTGAAGTTGACCTTGTCGAGGGCGACCACGCCGCCGAAGCGCAGCGTGACGTCGTCGACCTCCAGCAGCGGCTCCCGCCCTGCGGCGTCCGGCCCCGCCGGGGTCGCCGCCGCCGGCGCGCCGGAGCCGGGCTCCGGCGGCACGCCGACCGTGCTGCGGCCGTCGGCGGTGATGTCGCGGTCGCTGCTGGCGTCGCGTTCGCTCTTCATCTGCGGATCACTCACTGGGCACCTTCTCCTGCGGAACCGCCTCCTGACGCCGGTCGGCGAACTCCGCCGCCCGCCGCCGGTTGGGCACGATGCCCTGCGGGCGGAAGATCATCATCACGATGATGACCAGACCGAACACGAGGATGCGGTACTCGGCCGCGTCGAACTCCACCCCGACCAGGTCGCCGACGCCGCGCAGCCACTCCGGCAGGTACCAGGTGATCGCGCCGCCGACGATCGCGCCCTTGATGTTGCCCGCCCCGCCCAGGATGACCGCCGCGAGCACCAGGATGGAACTCTCCAGCACGAACTGGTCCGAGTTGATGAACGTCTGCTTGCCGGCGAAGACGGCGCCGGTGAGGCCGGCCACCGCCGCCCCGATGGCGAACGCCCACAGCTTGTACTTGAACGTCGGCACGCCCATGACCTCGGCGGCGTCCTCGTCCTCGCGGGTGGCCACCCAGGCCCGGCCGACCCGGCTGTTGGCCAGGTTCCGCACCAGCACGATCACCAGCAGGATCAGCGTCAACAGCAGCCAGTAGTAGGGTCGCGCGTCGACCACCCCGAACAGCGGCTTGCCGTCCGAGCCGGTGCCCGGCGGGTGCGGGATCGCCGGGATGCCCCGCTGGCCCTGCAACACGCCCTCGTTGCGGGCGGCGTAGAGCCGGATCATCTCGGCGAAACCGAGGGTCACGATGGCCAGGTAGTCGCCACGCAGGCGCAGCGTCGGGCCGCCGAGGATCACGCCGGAGATCATCGCGACCATGACCGCGATCGGGACCGCCGCCAACCACGGCCAGTTCGTCCCCAGCCGGCTCTCCGGCGAGGTCAGCAACGCCACCGTGTACGCGCCGAGCGCGTAGAAGCCGAAATAGCCCAGGTCGAGCAGGCCGGCGAAGCCGACCACCACGTTGAGCCCGACGGCCAGCAGCACGAACACGGCCGTGTCGAACAGCACCCCGGCGAAGTCCGACCGGGTGGTGTAGAAGGCGAAGTACTCGCTGCCGATGGGGAAGCCGAGGTACTCGTAGAACCACCTGTTCGGCAGGATGTAGAGCAGGACGATCAGCGCCGCGATCGCGGCCCAGCGGACCTGCTTCGGCATCGCCGCCCAGCGGCCCTTGAGGGCCGGGGAGCGGCCCTTGTCCACGGTGGCGGTCATGCGCGCGCCCTCCCGAGAGATTCGCCGAGCAGGCCGGTGGGCCGGAACATCAGCAGCACGATCAGCAACACGAAGCCGGTGAAGTCCTTCCAGTCTCCACCGAACAGGCCGGCGGCGTAGTTTTCCGCCACCCCGAGCAGCAGGCCGCCGAGCAGCGCGCCGCGCAGGTTGCCGATACCGCCGAGGACCGCCGCGGCGAATGCCTTCAGCCCGATCAGGAAGCCCACGTTGAACTTCGTGTAGCCGTACCGGACGTTCCACAGCAGGGCCGCGACGCCGGCCATCAGGCCACCGAGCACGAAGACCAGCAGGATCACCCGGTTCTTGTTCACGCCCATCAGGGCGGCCGTGTCCGCGTCCTGGGCCACCGCCCGGATGCCGCGGCCAAGCCGGCTGCGGTTCACGAACTGGTCCAGGCCGATCATCATCACCAGCGTGACACCGAGGATGAGCAGCTGGATGTTGGTGACGGCCGCGCCGAACACGGTGAAAGCCGTCTCGGCGGGGATCAGCGTCGGCATACCGAACGGCGCCCGTTCGGTGCCGATGCCGAAGGACTCGGCGAGCACGAACGACGCACCGATCGCGGTGATGAGGAAGGCCAGCGGCGGTGCGTTGCGCCGCCGCAACGGCCGGTAGGCGACCAGCTCCACGGTCACCGCGGTCGCCGCCGAGGCGACCGCCGCCACGACCAGGCCGGCCACCAGCGCGAGGATCAGCGGGCCGAGGGCCGGCGAGGGGGAGTTCTGGTCGTAGCCGAGGGCCTCCCAGGTCCACAGGGCGGTGAACGTACCGACCATGAAGACCTCGGAATGGGCAAAGTTGATCAGGCGGAGAACGCCGTACACGAGGGTGTACCCGAGGGCGACGAGCGCGTAGATCGCGCCCTGTTCCAGCCCGGTGATGGTCAGAGCCGGGAAGTTCCCGAGCAGCTCATCGAAGTTCAAGTGGGGCTCCAACTGTGCGGTCAAACGAGGCGGCCGGGAGGAGCACTCCCGGCCGCATCGTCTGTGTCCCAGGCGGGACCGGCGGACCGGTCAGGCCTTCGGGATCTCGATGTCCGGAACGACCTGGCCCGCGTTGACCTTGAACGCCCAGACCAGCACCTGGGCCGGGTCCAGCTCACCGTTGGGCTCGAACTTGTACGTCACACCGGTGGCGGTACCCGCCTTGTTGTAGGACTTCACGAACGCGAGCAGGTCCGCCCGGGTGGACTTACCACTCTTGATGCCCTCGAGGAAGATCTTCGTGATGTCGTACGACACGTCGGCGTAGGTGCCCGGCTCGGCGTTCTCGAAGGCCGACTTGTAGTCGGTCACGAACGTGCCCTTGGCCGCGGTGGCCGGGGCACAGGGGCAGGTCAGGACGGTGCCCTCGGCGACCTGCTGGCCGGCGACCTTGATGAAGTTGGCGTCGTTGACGCCGTCGCCGGCGACCATCGTGCCCTTCCAGCCGGCGCCCTTGAGCTGCTTGAGCAGCAGGCCCGCCTCGGTGTAGTAGCCACCGAAGAACAGGACCGTCGCGCCGCTGCCGACGATCTTGGTGACGACCGCGGAGAAGTTGGTCTGCTTGACCTGGACCTTGTCCTCGCCCGCGACCGCGCCGAGGACCTTCTTGACCTCGTCGACCAGGCCCGCGCCGTACGCCGACTGGTCGTCGACGACGTAGACCTTCTCGGCCTTCATCACGTTCTTGATGTAACGGCCGGCAGCCGGGCCCTGTGAGGTGTCGTTGCCGACGCCCCGGTGGAAGATCTTCCAGTTCTTGGTGCTCAGGCTCGGCCGGGTCGCCGACGGGGTGATGATCGGCAGGCCGGCCTCGTCGAAGATCGGGTCGGCCACCTCGGACTCGCCGGAGAACGCCGGGCCGATGATGCCGACGACCTTGGTGTCGCCCACCGCCTGCTGGGCCAGCGCCGGGGCCTTGGCCGGGTCGCCCTGCGAGTCGTACTCGGCGAGGTTGACCTTGCAGTCCGCGTTGTCCTTGTTGTACTGGTCGATCGCCAGCTTGGTGCCGTTGCGCATGTGGATACCGAGGCCCGCGGCGTCGCCGGTGAGCGGGCCGAAGAAGCCGATCTTGAGGTCGCAGGCGGCCTTGTCGCCGCCACCCTCCGTGCCACTGTCGGCCTTACACGCGGCCGCGCCACTGATAACGAGCGCGCTGATGGCAACGCCACCCAGCACCCGTGCGAGCTTCTGCCTCACGGCTCGTACCCTCCTCAGTCCGAAGGCTCGACCACCCGCCGCGACTTGGGAATTGGACCTTGCGGGGAATGGACGAACCGACCGCGTACCCGGTCTGGGGCGGGACGTTATCCCACCAGCGGGGCACGCCGTAAGACCTAGAAAGCGGGGTTGACCTAACCGTTACGTTGAGTGGCCAGATTCGCCGAAGTGCTGTAACACACACCGCGACCCATGGCCGAAACCGGACATCGGACACTGGCCGGAAACAGACCGGTGGCAGGCTCAGCCGGGCCCGTCCGGCACCCGCGCCGCCCACAGCCGGGCCCCCTCGGCACCGCCGTCGACCAGCAGCAACAACCCGCCGCCCGACCCGGCCACCGCGACCGACCGGTCCGGTGCCGACGGCAGCGGCACCGGCACCTGCACCGGTGACCACGCGCCACCGTCCGTAGAG